>NZ_JADDIL010000055.1:0-68335 GCF_020826795.1 Microtetraspora sp. AC03309
CGGTGGCAGGTCTGGAGGGGGGCACGGTCCTCGATGTACCGGCCGGCGTGGTTCGCGATGAGGTCCAGGACGTGCGCGATGTCGTCCAGCGACGTCTCCGGGTTGAGCAGGGTGAACTTCAGGTAGTGGTGGCCGTCGACCTTGGTCCCGGCCACGACCGCCTCGCCGGAGGCGCTCAGGGCATCGCGCGCGTACAGGTTGGCGTCGTCGGCCAGCGTGCGGCCCGGCCCCTCCGGGGGCAGGTAGCGGAAGACGACGGTGCTCAGCTGTGATCGGGTGACGACCTCGAACCGCGGGTCCGCGGCCAGCAGCGCCCAGGCGTCGGCCGCCCGGTCCACCACCTCGTCGAAGAGTTCGCCGACCGCGTCCGGGCCCATGATGCGCAGGGTCAGCCACAGCTTGAGCGCGTCGAAGCGGCGCGTGGTCTGGATGCTCTTGTCGACCTGGTTGGGGATGCGCTGCTCGACCATGTGGGCCGGGTTGAGGTAGTCGGCGTGGTAGGTCGCGTGCCGCAGCACGGCCGCGTCGCGTACCAGGAGGGCGCTGGAGCTCACCGGCTGGAAGAACGACTTGTGAAAGTCCACGGTCACCGAGTCGGCGCGCTCGATGCCGTCGAGCAGGTCGCGCCGGGTGCGGGACACCAGGAGCCCGCACCCGTACGCGGCGTCGACGTGCAGCCACACCCCGGCCCGCTCGCACAGGTCGGCGATCTCGGGCAGCGGGTCGATGGAGCCGAAGTCGGTGGTCCCGGCGGTGGCGACGACGGCCATGACCGGCAGGTCCTCGCGCCGGCAGCGCTCCAGCTCGCGGGCGAGCGCGGCGGGCCGCATGCGCCGGTCGGGGTCGGTCTCCACGGAGATGACGGCGTCCGGGGCGAGGCCGAGAAGTTTGGCCGATTTCCGCACGCTGAAGTGTCCGGCCTCGGAGGTGAGGACGCGCAGCCGGGAGAGGACGTCGTGCCGGGACAGCGGGGAGCGCGCCATGACGGCGGCGCACGCCTCCTCCCTGCTGAGCAACAGGGCCTGGAAGTTCGACTGGGTGCCGCCGCTGGTGAACACGCCGTCGGCGCCGGGGCCGAGGCCGATGCGGCCGGCCGTCCAGTCGATCAGGCGGCGCTCGATCAGGGTGGCGCCCGCGCTCTGGTCCCAGGTGTCGAGGGAGGAGTTGACGGCGCTGAGCACCGCCTCGCCGAGCAGCGCGGGGATCACCACCGGGCAGTTGAGATGCGCCAGGTAGCGGGGGTGGTGGAAATAGACGGCGTCACGCAGGTAGACGTCCTCCAGCTCGTCGAGGGCGGCCGACGGGTCGTGCAACGGCAGTTCGAGGTCGATGCGGGAGACCTCGGGAGCGAGCCGGGACGGCGAGATCCCGCTGAACGGACGCTCGGTGCGGAGCACCCGTGCGGCCACCCGCTCCGCCCCCGCGCTCATGGCGTTGCGGTAGCGGGCCACGTTGCGATCGTTGAAAAGGTGCGACCGGGCCCGTGCGGCTTCGGGGCGGACGCCCGCCGACGGGAGGTCGGCGGTGTACCCGTGAAAAGTCATGGTCAAGTCCTCAACAGTCGCGGGTTCGGAAAAGTAAAACTTAGGTTAGCCTAGCCTAAGTTAATCTTGAAGCGCCCCCATGGGGTTCACGGACCGCCCTGCCGGATCATGGCCGGTTTAGATTAGGTTAGCTTTACCTAATCTTGGTGAGGAGAGGTGTGAGCATCCAGATTTTCCGCGACGCGTGGGGGATCCCCCATCTGCGTGCGGGCGACGCCCGCGAGCTCGCCTTCGCCCAGGGGCGCGCCGCCGCGACGGACCGGGCCTGGCAGATCGAGGTGGAACGGCACCGGGCGGCGGGCACCAGCGCCGCCTTCCTCGGCGGCGATTCCGTCGGCTGGGACCGCTTCGCCCGGCAGGCCAGGATCGAGGACACGGCCCGGCGCTGCTTCCGGGCGCTCGACGCGGACACCGCGGCCTGGGTCGAAAGCTACGTCGACGGTGTCGAGGCCGGCCTCGCCGACGGGGCGCGCCGCGCGCCGGAGTTCGCGGCAACCGGGCTCGCCCCCGGGCGGTGGCGGCCGTGGACGCCACTGGCGATCTGGTTGTCGCATCACATCCTCTTCGCGGGCTTCCCCGCCAAGCTGTGGCGTGAGGAGGTCGCCACCAGACTCGGCACGCACGCGATCGAGGTCTTCGCCACCGACGGCCCCGGCACCTCGGGAAGCAACGGCTGGCTCGTCGGCGGGGACCGCACCACCACGGGCGCGGCGCTCGTCGCGGGCGATCCGCACCGGTTCATCGAGGACCCCGGGATCTACCAGCAGATCCACCTCGCCTGCCCGGAGTACGACGTGGTCGGGCTGGCCGTCCCGGGCGTGCCCGGAATCGCGCATTTCGGGCACGCCGGCTCGGTCGCCTGGGCGATCACCAACTCCATGGCCGACTACCAGGACCTCTACCGGGAACGGCTCCGCCGCCGCGGAGCGGAGGTCGAGGCGCTCGGCCCGGACGGCTGGCGGCCCGCGTCGGCGCACGTCGAGATCATCGAGGTGGCCGGTGGCGAACCGGTCGAGGTCGAGGTGATCGAGACCGAGCGCGGCCCCGTCGTGATCGGTGCCCCCGCGGGCCGGGCCGGTTCCGGTGCCGCCGCGGGCCGAGACGGCTCCGGGGACGGGGATCCCGGCGGGAGGCCCGACGCGGACCCCTCCGGGGAGGCCGCCTGGGAGGCGATCAGCCTGCGCTGCCCCCCACGGGTCCGCGCCGATCTGGGGTTCCGCGCGCTGCCCGCGCTGCTCAGGGCGAAGACCGTCGCCGACGTGGACCGGGCCTTGGACCTGTGGGCGGAGCCGGTCAACGTCGTGCTGGCCGCGGACACGGACGGCGGGCTGCTCCACCGCGTCGCCGGTGCCGTACCCCTGCGCCATCCGGACAACGGCGTGCGGGTCGTGCGGGCGTGGGAGCCCGGTCACGAATGGCGCGGCTGGCAGGATCCGATGCCGCGCGCGGACGTCGACGGCCTCGCCGTGATGGCGAACCATCGGGACCTGGCCGAGCCTCTCGGCGTCGAGTTCGCCCCGCCGTACCGCGCGGACCGGATCCGCCACCTGCTGGACGTCCCCACGGCCTGGACCGCCAAGGACATGGCGGCCGTGCACACCGACACGCACCTGGCCTCGGCCGGGCCGCTGCTCGACCTGCTCGCGGCGCTGGACGGGCTCGGTCCCGAGGCCGTACGGCTCCGCGACCGGTTGCTGCGCTGGGACCGGCGGATGGACGCGGGCAGCGCGGACGCCGCGTCGTACGCCGCGCTGCGCTCGGCGGTGGTGCGCCGCCTGGCGGCGCATCCGGCCCTGGCCGCCCTCGCGGGACCGACCGGGACGGCCGGAGCCGTACGCGACTCCGAGGACTCAAGGGAGTCCGGGGGGTCGGGGGAGTCCGGGGCGCCCATCCCGTATCCGGAGATCTTCCTGCCCTGGATCGCGCTGGTCCCCCGGGTCGCGTACGCGCTGGAGAACCTGCTGACCACCACCGCGCTGCCCGCGCTGGACCAGACCGGGCCGAGCCGTGCCGACATGGTCAGAGCGGCCGTCGAGGAAGTGGCGTCGCATGGACGGACGTCGGTGCCATGGGGGGAGACGCACCGGCTCGCGCCCTGGCAGGCGCTGCCCGGCGAGACGCCCGAGGAGTGGCCCGCGCTGTCCGGCGACCACGACTGCGTGCTGTCCACGTCGAGCGTGCCCGGCGTCACCGACCTCAGCGCCCGCGGGCCGGCCGCGCGTTACGTGTGGGACCTCGCGCGGCGTGACGACAGCCTGTGGGTGGTCCCGTTCGGGGCCTCCGGCGTGCCCGGCGACGCCCACCGGCGAGACCAGCTTCCGCTCTGGCTGCGGGGCGACCTCGTTCCTGTGATCACCGACTGGACCTTGCTGACCGAGGAGAGACATGACCACTGAGTTCCCCACCCGCCGTGCGGCCGTGCACGAGCAGGTGATCGACGGGTTCGGCACCGTCCGGATCATCCCCCTGGACCCTCCGGTCGACATCGACGTGATCTACGAGTGGGTCACCCAGGAACGGGCTCGATTCTGGGGCATGCTGGACGCCGACCGTGAGCGGGTCCTCGAGGTGTACGGCTTCCTGGACACCCTCACCACGCACCACGCCTACCTGGTCCATCGGGACGACCGGCCGGTCGCGCTCTTCCAGACGTACGAGCCGGAGTTCGATCCGGTCGGCGAGTGCTACGAGGTCCAGCCGGGCGACTTCGGCATCCACCTGATGATCGGACCGGTCGCGGGTGGGCCGGAACCGGGTTTCACCGGCACGCTCCTTTCGGTCTTCCTCGGCCACGTCCTGGCGGAGCCCGGCCGGAAGCGGATCGTGGCCGAACCCGACGCCCGCAACGACAAGGCGATCGCTCGCCTGCTCCGGACCGGGTTCGTCCTCGGGCCCGAGATCGACCTGCCCGAGAAGCGGGCCAGGCTCGTCTTCCTGGACCGGGCGGACTTCGGCGCCGGCGGCTGAGCCCGCCCCGAGCCCCCGTCCCGCTTCGGCGGCCGGTCGTGGCCCCCGACCGGCGAAGCGGGCTCCGGGTAATGGCCCGACAAAGGGAGGGTAGATTGTGGATCGGCCGCTGCATAGGTTAGCCTTACCTAACACTGCAGCTCTGGTTGTGACCTGCGCAGCCTCCCGCCCGGGCTCGTCCTCGGATCCTGTACCCCTGTCCCCGGTGGCGCCGTGCGGCCGCGCAGTCCATGAAAAACGAGGAACCCCCATGTCGTTCTCGCTCACTCGGGTGCGCCGCCGCGCGCTCACCCTCACGACGATCGTCGCCACGACCGTCCTCGCCCTCGGCGCCTGCTCGACGACCGAGAAGACGGCCGAGGAGAAGCCCGCCCCGGCGCCGACCACGACCGCGAGCGCCGCGTTCCCGGTCACGATCGACAGCGCGCTCGGCCAGGCGACGATCACCGCGAAGCCCGAGCGGATCGTCACCCTCGGGCAGGGATCGACCGAGACCGCGATCGCGCTCGGCCACACGCCGGTGGGCATCGAGAGCTACGCCTGGGGCAGCGACAAGACCGGCTACCTGCCGTGGATCCACGAGGCGGTGACCAAGGCCGGCGGCACGCTGCCGAAGCAGTTCGACGGCGGTGAGGACATCGACTTCGACACGATCGTCGAACTCGACCCGGATGTGATCCTGGCCCCCTGGTCCGGCATCACGAAGGAGCAGTACGACATCCTCAAGGACATCGCGCCCACCGTCGCCTACCCGGGCGAGCCGTGGACGACGAAGTGGGACGAGCAGATCCAGATCATCGCCAAGGCGCTCGGTCAGCCCGCCGACGGCGACAAGCTGATCGCGCAGGTCAAGCAGCAACTCGCGGACGCGGCCGCGTCCCGCGCGCAGTACAAGGACGTGACCTTCTCCTACATCTACACCGCCGGTCCCGGCACGCTCGGCGTGTTCATGCCGGGGGAGCAGCGGGTCGACATGGTCTCCTCGCTGGGACTCACGGTCGACCCGGTGGTGAACACCTTCGAGGAGACCAAGGGCACCGCCTCCGCCCTGATCGGCCTGGAGAACGCGCCGAAGCTCGCCGACAGTGACCTGATCTTCACGTTCTACACCGACGAGAAGACCCGCAAGGAGATCGAGGCGCAGAAGCTGTACGCGGCGATCCCGGCGGTCAAGCGCGGCGGTGTCGTGTACAGCCACGACAACTCGTTCGTCACCGCGTCGTCGATCATCAACCCGCTCACCGTCCCGTGGGTGATCGACCGGTACCTGCCGATGATCGACAAGGCCGTCGCCACCATCGACCGCTGAGTCCGCTGAGACGCCCGGCTCCCATGGCCATCGGCACCCCGCCCCGCCCGAGCGAGGCCGGCGCGAAACGCGCCGGCCTCGCTCGGCGGTCGTCCTTCCTGCTCCTCGGGCTCGTCGTGCTCGGGCTGGCGGTGCTGGCGAGCATCGCGTTCGGCAGCCATCCCACCTCGCTCTCCGAGGTCGTCGCCGTACTGAACGGGACCGCGGATCCCGACATCACCACCGTCGTGGAGAGCCGCTATCCGCGGACCGCGCTCGGCCTGCTGGCCGGTCTCTGCCTCGCCGTCGCCGGCACGCTCATGCAGGGGGTGACCAGAAACCCCCTCGCCGACCCCGGGCTGCTCGGCATCACCGCCGGCGCGTCCGCCGGGATCGTCACCGCCACGGCCTTCCTGGGAGCGACCGGCCAATGGGCCGCCGTGTGGTGGGCGCTGGCCGGGGCGCTCGTCGCCGGGGTGGTCGTCCATGTGATCGGGGCGGTGGGCTCCGGTTCCGGCCTGGTACGACTCGTCCTCGCCGGGGCCGTGGTCTCGGCGGTGCTCGGGGCGTACGTGCAGGCGGTGGCCCTGAGCAAGCCGCAGGTCTTCGACAGCTACCGCTACTGGGTGGTCGGCGCTCTGGGCGGCAGGGACGTCGACGTCCTCATGTCGGTGCTCCCGGCGGCCGTGGCCGGTCTCGTCCTCGCGGTGCTGCTGAGCTCGGGCCTCAACACGCTCGCGCTCGGCGACGAGTCCGCGTCGGCGCTCGGCGCGAATCCGGCCCTGACACGTTCGGGCGGCCTTCTCGCCGCGGTGCTGCTGAGCACGGCGGCGACCGCGGCGGTCGGCCCCATCGCCTTCGTCGGCCTGGCCGTACCGCACATGGTGAGGGCCCTCGTCGGCATCGACTTCCGGGTCCAGATCGTTTTCTCGGCCGTCATCGGTCCCGCCCTGTTGCTCCTCGCCGACGTGGTGGGCCGTCTGGTCCTGCGGCCGCAGGAACTGATGGTGGGCGTCGTGACCGCGTTCATCGGAGCCCCGGCGCTGCTGCTCGCCGTGCGCAGGATGAAGGGCACCTCATGACCCGGACCCGCGCCGCGTCCCCGCGCGGCTTCGTCACGATCGGCCGCGCCGTGGCGATCCCGGTCGCGCGCGTCTCCGTCGTCGTCGCCGTCGTCACGGTGGTCCTCATCGTCGCGACCGCCGTCGCCACGCTGTCGCTCGGCCGGCTCGGCATCCCGGTCGCCGATCTGCCCGGTGCCCTCACCGGAGGCGCGGACGGCAAGCAGGCGTTCGTGCTGGAGCGGCTGCGCGGGCCGCGCCTGGTCGTGGCCGTCGGCACCGGAGCCGCACTCGGGCTTTCCGGCGCGCTGTTCCAGACCGTCACCCGCAATCCGCTCGGCAGCCCTGACGTGATCGGACTCGCCGCCGGCGCCGGAGCGGGCGCCGCGGTCGTCGCGCTGTTCCTGCCCGGCGTGCTGCCGGTGCCCGCCGGCGCCCTGGCCGGCGGCGCGGCCGCGATGGCGCTGGTCTACCTGTCGACCGGGACCGGATTCCGCAACCCCGGGCGCCTCATCGTGGCCGGCATCGGCGTCTTCTCGATCGCGACGGCGTTCACGCAGTACGTGGTGTACGCCGTGGAGCGGGACAAGGCCGCCGTTCTCACCGCGTACATCAACGGGAGCCTGGCGGCGCGGTCGTGGAGTCACGCCGTCACGATCTGGGTGGTGCTCCTCGTCGTGGTGCCGCTCGTCGCGCTCATCGCGGGGCGCCTTCGCATCGGCGAGATGGGCGACGAGCTCGCGGGCGTGCTCGGGGCCGGGCCGAGATCCACCAGAGCCTGGGCCGTCACCCTCTCGATCGTCCTTTCCGCGGGAGCCGTCTCCGTCGCCGGACCCGTCGCCTTCATCGCGCTGACCGCCCCGCAGATCGCCAAGCGGATCACCGGCCGGCCGGGACCGCACCTGACGCTGGCCGCACTGGTCGGCGCGCTGCTGCTGGCACTGGCGGATCTCGCCGCGCAGCAGTCGCCGGTCCCCGTGAACCTGCCCGTCGGCATCTACACGCTGGCCGTCGGCGGCCTCTACCTCGGCTATCTGCTGACCCGCGAATGGAGAAAGGGACGCCTTTGAACACCCAGGTCGAACCAGGAGGGAAAGGGCTGGCCGTACGGGAGCTGACGCTCTCCTACGGTGGTGCCCCGATCGTGCGCGAGGTCAGCCTCGACATCCCGCACGGCGGGTTCACCATGATCATCGGACCGAACGGGTGCGGCAAGTCGACCCTGATCAAGGCGCTGGCACGCGGGCTGAAACCGGCCGGAGGGCGCGTGCTCCTGCACGGCAGGGACCTCTGGGCATACCGGGGGAAGGAGGCCGCCCGCCACGTGGCCCTGCTGCCGCAGAACCCGATCGCACCGGACGGGATCAGCGTGGGAGACCTGGTACGGCGCGGCCGCTACCCGCACCACACGCTGCTCCGCCAGTGGTCGCCGGACGACGACGTGGCGATCGGCTTCGCGCTCGAGCGTACCGGCCTGTCCGATCTCGCGGAGGCGCAGGTGAGCGAGCTGTCCGGTGGTCAGCGGCAGCGCGCGTGGATCGCCATGGTGCTGGCGCAGCGGACGGATCTGCTGCTCCTCGATGAGCCGACCACCTTCCTCGACATCGCTCATCAGTACGAGCTGCTGGAGCTCTGCCGGGAGTTGAACCACGAGGGCACGACCATCGTCGCCGTGCTCCACGATCTCAACCAGGCCGCCCGGTTCGCCTCCCACCTGATCGTGATGCGCGGCGGACAGGCGGTCGCCGAAGGTCCACCGGCTGAGGTACTGACACCGCAGCTCGTCGAGGACGTCTTCGGGTTGGCGTGCGACATCGTGCCCGACCCGCGGACGCTCACCCCGATGGTGGTCCCGCACGCCCGCCTCTCCGCGAACGCGGATCCCGCCACCGCCTGAAAGCCCCTCGCGGGAGCCTCGCGGAGGACGCCTTCACGCTGGAACCCGGCCTTCTCCAACGCGCTCCGCTCGGCGTGCTTCCGCACCGTATCGCGGCACCGCTCGTCCGCGTCGTCCCGCCCGCTCCTCGACGGGGGCTCGGACCGCGCCGCCGTACCCGCTGCGCGTCCGGTGTCAGGCGTCCCCGGTCGACGCGCGTATGCGCAGTTCGGCGGGCAGGATGATCGGCCCGGGTGCGGTGTCGCCGGCCAGGCGTGCGATGAGCAGTTCCACGGCGGCCCTGCCCGAGTCCTCCGGTCCGAGATCGAGGGCCGTGATCCCCGGTACGGCGAGGCGGGTCTGCTGCGCGTCCGAGCCGGCCGCGATGAGCAGATCGTGAGGGACGGACACGCCCAGTCGACGAGCCTCGGCGAGGACCCCCGCCGCGTGCCGACCCGTCTGGCAGTAGATCGCGTCGGGTCGCGGCTGCTTTCCTCTCAGGAGCCGCCGGGCGGCGTCGCGGCCGCCGTCCTCGCCCGCCGCCTCGGGGATGTGCAGTACCCGCGTCGGCATGCCGCCGCGTCGCGCCCACGACCGGTAGGCCTTTTCTGAGTCGACGTTCCACGCGTTGTCGTCGGTGCCGGCCAGAAGGGCGATGTTTTCGGCGCCGCGCGACCGCAGCAGGTCGAGGACGCGTTGGGTCTCGTACGCGTCGTCGGGCCCGACCCAGTCGGTGAACTTCGGCCGCCCGGGGTCGCGGCCCACGGTGACGACCGGAATGGCGGCGTCGAGCAGCCGGGTGAGGACGGGATCGCCCCGCACCGGATCGCCGACGACGTAGCCGTCCACGCCATGGGCGTACTGGGGGATGTCCGAGCGCGTCAGGTCCGGCACGAGCATGAGCCCGAGGCCGTGGTCGAGCGCGGTCACCGCGGCCGCGCCGGCGAACCGCATGAAGTAATCCACACCCTCGGGCAGGTACGACCCGATCGCGTCGAGCGGGCGCATGTCGAGCCCGAGGACACCGGTGCGCCCCTGGCGGAGCCCGCGCGCCATGGGGTGGGCGCGGTAGGCCAGGCGGTCGGCGACGGCGAGGACCCGCTGCCGCGTGGCCTCCGAGGCGGTTCCTTTGCCGTTCAGCGCGTGGGACACCGTCGTGACGGAGACGCCCGCCTCACGCGCGACATCACGGATCGTCGGGCGTGCGGGTGGTGATCCCTGCTCGGACATACCGAACATAGTAGGCCACAAAACCTTTTACTAAAACGTTTTGTGTTGTATGGTCGCTGCCTGTTACGCCCAGGGCCTGCACAAATGGCCTCAAAGGGTCCACTCCCCGGCAGTTCGGAGAACGAGATGCGCATATACGCGAAGGCGATCTTCGCCGCCTCGCTGAGCCTGGGGCTCGCCGCGTGTGGCGGCGGCGCCGACCCGGTCGGCCCGAAGACGGCCGGTCAGAAGCTCGACGACCTCCTGGTGACCACCCCGGCCGCACAGCGGGATCTCGACAAGGCGACCTGGAACCTGCCCTTCGGCGAGCCCGCGTCACTTGATCCGATCAAGGCGTTCAACTACCCGGAGAACACGGTCGTCGCGAACCTCTGCGAGGGGTTGATGCGGCTGGACCCCGACTACTCCATGAAGCCCAACCTGGCGGAGAAGGTCGAGACCTCCGACCAGAAGACCTGGGTTTACACCCTGCGGGACGGCGTGCGGTTCTGGGACGGTGAGCCGATGACCGCCGACGACGTGGTGTTCAGCCTCCGCCGACACCTCGACCCGAAGGAGGGCAGCTACTGGGCCTCCGACCAGATCACCGGCAACATCGCGAGCATCGAGAAGACCGGCGACAGGCAGGTCACGATCACGCTGAAGAAGCCGGACGCCACGCTCAACTCGTACATGGCCACCCCGATCGGCGTGGTCGTCGAGCGCAAGCAGCGCGACGAGGCGGGCGCGAAGTACGGCACGCCCGAAGGATCGGTCATGTGCACCGGGCCCTTCACACTCTCGTCGTGGGAGAAGGGCTCCAAGATCACGATGCTGCGCAACGACGCCTACTGGGACGCGTCGCGGCGGGCCAAGACCAAGCAGATCGACCTGCAGTTCATCGTCGACCCGGGCGCGATCGCGAGCGCCCTCCAGACGAACGCCATCGACGGCTCGTACGACGTCCCCCTCGGCGCGGTCGACCAGCTCTCCAACGCCGGCGACGGCACGCTGTACTTCGGCAAGTCGCTCCAGCTGGTGGGCGTCATCAGCACCGGTGACGGGGCCCTCGGCAACCCGGCCGTGCGGCGGGCGCTGGCTCTCGCCACCGACCGTGAGGCCATCGCGCAGACCGTGTTCGCCGGAACCGCCCAGGTGCCGCGCTCGCTGGTGCCGCGAGGCGGCTGGACGTACGGCGACGAGGTGTTCGGAAAGGCGTACGACGCCCTGCCGGACACGAAGAAGAACCTCGACGAGGCGAAGAAGCTCCTCTCGGGGGTCGACGTCGGCAGCGCGCCGATCACCATCGCCTACCCCAGCGAGCGCCAGTTCTACGCCGACATCCTGTCGGAGATGTCCAACGCCGCCCGCGAGCTGGGCCTCACCATCCAGCCCAAGGGAGTCCCGAGCGCGCAGTACGGAGCCTTCTTCTCCGACCCCAAGGCCCGCGCCGGTTACGACGGGTTCATGACGACGAACTACATGGACATCCCCGACCCGCTCGCCTTCCTGCGTACGATCGCCGCCAAGGGCGGATCGCAGAACTTCAACGGCTACGACGACCCGCAGGCCCAGAGCCTCATCGCGGAGGCGGCCGAAACGCTGGACGAGGCGAAGCGGGCGACGCTCGTCACCGAGCTCCAGGCGAAGGTCATGGATCAGATGCCGTGGATCCCGATCGCCGCGCCGTCGGTCCGGCTGTTCCTCAACAAGCGGGTGACCGGTGTGCCGGCCTCGTTCGTCTACCTCTACTACCCCTGGGCCGCCGACCTCGGCGCGGCGTGACCATGACGGACCCGGGGCGCGGTGACGCGCCCCTGACCTCCTGATCGGAGGCAATGTGCTGCGCTTCGTTATCCGGCGGCTCGGTGCGCTGGCCGCCACCCTCCTCATCTCAAGTTTCCTCATCTTCGCGGCGATGTACGCCGCCCCGGGCACGCCCGAGAGCTTCCTCGTCCAGGGCCGGACCGTCAGTCCCGAGGTCCTCGCGTCGATCCGGGCGCAGTACGGCCTGGACGATCCCTTCCTGCTCCGTTACTGGAACTGGCTGAGCGGCGTGCTCACCGGGGATCTCGGCGAGTCCCTCACGACCCGCCAGGACGTCGCGTCGCTGCTGCTGTCCCGGATCCCGACGACCCTGTGGCTGACCCTGTACGCCGCCGTCATCATCGTGGTGTTCGGCGTCCTCGTGGGGGCGATCGCCGGTCTGAGGGGCGGCGCCTTCGACACCGCCGTCCTGCTCGGATCGAGCGTCGGATTCGCGATCCCCACGTTCTTCGCGGCCGTCCTGCTCATGAGCATGTTCTCCGTGACGCTGGGCTGGTTCCCCGTCTTCGGAGCCGGCGCCGGGTTCGCCGATCGCATGGCGCATCTGACGCTGCCCGCCGTGGCGCTCGCGCTCCCGGCGGCCGCCGTGGTCGCCCGGATCACGCGCACCGCCGTCGTGGAGGAACGCGGAGCGGAGCACGTCTCCGTCGCCCTGGCGCGCGGCGTGCCCTGGCGCGTCGTGGCGCGCCGGCACATCGTCCGCAACGCGATGCTGCCCGTGACGACGATCGTCGGGGTGAACATCGCCGCACTCGTCGCCGGCGCGGCGGTCGTCGAGCACGCCTTCACCCTCGACGGCATCGGCGCCATGCTCATCATTTCCGTGCAGCAGAAGGACTTCGCCGTGGTGCAGGCCATCGCGCTCGTCCTGGTCGCGGTGTTCGGATTGGTCAACCTGGTGATCGACGTCCTCTACGCGGTGATCGACCCGCGTGTCCAGTTCGGAGGTGAGAGCGCGTGAGCGCGGAGACCCTCGCCCGTCCGGCGGCCCGCCGGCGCGGCGGCGACCTGGCCGAACGGCTCGGCCCGCTCGGCATCGCCGCCGCCGTGGTCATCGCCCTGATCACACTGGCCGCGCTGTGCGCACCTCTGATCACGTCCCACGATCCGGCCGTGGGCAGCGTCATCGAGCGCTATCAGGGTCCCAGCGCCGAACACCTGCTCGGCACCGACCAGTCGGGTCGGGACCTGCTCGCCCGGCTCCTGTACGGCGCGCGGACCAGCCTGCTCGGCGCCGCCGTCGTGGTCCTGCTCGCCGGCGGGGGCGCCACCCTGCTGGCGCTCGTCGCCGCCTGGTTCGGCCGGCACGTCGACGCGTTCCTCGGCCGCGTCCTCGACCTGCTCTTCGCCTTCCCGAACCTGCTGCTGGCGATCCTCGCCGTCGCGGTGTTCGGGACCGGGCTCGCGCAGGTCACGATCGCGCTCGCGATCGCGTACGTGCCCTACAGTGCCCGCGTGCTGCGCAGCGTCGCGCTGCGTGAGAGGCGGCTCGCCTACGTCCAGGCGGCCGAGCTCCAGGGGTTGTCGGGGGCGGTCGTCAGCCTGCGGCACATCCTGCCCAACATCGCGCCGCAGATCCTCACCGGGGCCGCCATCAACTTCGGGTACGCGATGATCGACCTCGCCGCGCTGTCGTTCCTGGGCCTCGGCGTCCAGCCGCCGACCGCCGACTGGGGACTGATGGTGTCTCAGGGGAAGGACTCCCTGCTCCAGGGCCACCCCCAGCAGAGCATGTACGCCGGCGTGTGCATCGTCGTCGCGGTCGCCGCGTTCAGCGTCATCGGCGAACGGCTCGGTGGCCGGAAGGCGGGTGGCCGCGCGTGAACGTCCTCGAACTCGACGATGTCCGCCTCGACCTGCCGTCGAAGCGCGGGGACCGGGCGCTCCTGCGGGGCGTCTCCCTGTCCCTCGCGCCCGGCGAGGCCCTCGGTCTCGTCGGTGAATCCGGGTCGGGCAAGTCCATGACGCTGCGCACCGTTCTGCGCACCGAGCCTCCGGGAGCTCGCGTGACGGGCCGGGTGCTGCTCGACGGCGCGGATGTGCGGGGGCTCGATGCCGCCGCCCTACGCCGGGTACGCGCCAACGACGTGACCATGATCAGCCAGAACCCCAGGGCCGCGTTGAACCCAGTGCTCCGCGTCTCGCGGTTCCTCGTCGAAGGGCTCTGCGACGCGCGGGGGGAGAGCCGGGACGCGGCCACCCGCCGGGCGCGTGACCTGCTCGCGCGGGTCGGGATCGCCGACGTGGACCGCTGCATGGGGTCCTACCCGCACCAGCTGTCCGGCGGGATGCTGCAGCGGGTCGTCATCGCCGCCGCGGTGGCGAGCTCCCCGCGGCTGCTGCTGGCGGACGAGCCCACCACGGCACTCGACGTGACCACGCAGTCGGAGGTCATGGCCATCCTCGACGGGCAACGCCGAGAGCACGGGATGGCGATGCTCTTCGTCACCCACGACCTCGAACTGGCCTCGGCCGTGTGCGACCGGATTGCGGTGCTGTACGCCGGGGAGATCGTCGAGATCGCGACGCCCGCGCAGCTCCACGCGGCGCCGAGACATCCGTACACGCGCCTGCTGCTCGACTCCCGGCCCAGCATCACCGCGAGGGCCTCGGAGCTTCCCGTCATCCCCGGCCGGCCCATCGCCGCGTACGAGGTCGGGGGAGGCTGCGCCTTCGCGGCCCGCTGTCCGTGGGCGGTGTCCCGCTGCGAGCGGGACGAGCCCGCGCTGGTCCACCACGCCGGCCGTGCCACCCGCTGCCTGCGCAGTGACGAGCTGGCCGACGAGCTGGCCGGTGAGACGACCGGCGAGACGACCGGCGAGACAACGGGCGAACCGGTCCGGGACAGGGAAACGGAGGCGACGACGTGAGCACGACCGGCGGGAACGTCATCGAGATCAGCGGGCTGCGCAAGGAGTTCGCCGTCGGCCGGGGCCGTCGGCGCCGCACGGTACGCGCGCTCGACGACGTCAGCCTGAGCGTCGCCGACGGAAGCTGCCTCGCGGTGGTGGGGGAGTCGGGATCGGGCAAGACGACCCTCGCGCGGGTCCTGGTCGGTCTCGAACGAGCGGACGCCGGAGACGTCGTCCTCGCCGGGCGCCCGGTGGCGCAGCGGCCGCGCCGGGCGGAGCGGCGATCCCGCGCCCGGGACATCCAGATGGTCTTCCAGGACCCGAACGGGTCGCTGAACCGCCGCCGCACGGTCGAGGCGGCGATCAGAGAGGTGCTGGCGGCCCATCACCGGGTCACCGGCGCGGACGCGCGCCGCCGGGTCGACGAACTGCTCGACCAGGTCGGGCTGCGACCCGCGCACGCCCGGGCGCTGCCCGGCGAGCTCAGCGGCGGGCAGCAGCAACGGGTCGCGATCGCGCGGGCGCTCGCCGCAGAACCACGCGTCCTCGTGCTGGACGAGGCCGTCGCCGCGCTGGACGTCTCGGTGCAGGCGCAGGTCCTGAACCTGCTGGCCGAGATCCGGCGGGCCCGGCGGCTCACGTACCTGTTCATCACCCATGACCTGTCCGTCGTCCGGCAGGTGAGCGAGGAGGTCGTCGTCATGCGACAGGGCCGGATCGTCGAGCGTGGAAGCACATCCGAGGTGCTCGACCATCCACGGCACCCGTACACCGTGCTGCTTCGCGACAGCGCGCCGCGACCGGGATGGCGGCCGCGGCTTTCCAACGGCAGCGACCTCGCGGAGGTGGAGACGTGAGTCTCCCTGCCACACATGATGACCACGGACAGGAGGATGGTGCACCAGTGAGCCCCCGTACGCATCTGCGGGTGGAGGGAACCGACCCGAGGCGGCGCGGCCACGACCGCGGCCGCCGGACCGGTGCCGAGATCGCGCGGACGTGGCGCACGTACTCCGAGCTCTTCGAGGTCGCCGCGGCGGCCCGGGGCGTGACGCTCGACGTCCCCGCGCTCGCCCTGCGGTGCCTCGCCGCGACGAGCGCCTGGTCACCCGAGCTGGCCGAGGAGATCGAGGGAGTCGCCGAAGGGGCGGGCGTGCCGTTGTGGGTGGTCGCCGCGCTCAACGCGCGTACGGAGATCCTCGCCGTGGCGGGTACGCCCCGCGGGGGCGAGTGCTCCACCGTGGTCCGCACCGGCCCACGCTCCCTGGGCGGCCAGACGTGGGACTGGCACGAGGAACTGGCCGACGGATGGCACGTCCAGTCGGTGCGCGGTGACACGGTGAGCTTCACCGGCATCACCGAGTACGGCATACTCGCGAAGATCGGCGTGAACGAGGCCGGGGTCGGAGTGCTGTTCAACATTCTCGGCCACATGGACGACGGTGCGCACGGCGTACCGGTCCACCTCGTCGCGCGCAGGGTGCTGGGCGGCGCGGAGTCGTTCGCCGACGCGATCGACATCCTGAGCGGGGCCCCGGTGTCCGCCTCCACCGTCGTGACCGTCGTGACCGCGGACCGGGCAGCGTGCGTCGAACTCAGCCCCGCCGGCGTGGCGGTGATCCCGCCGGACGAGACCGGCCGGCTCGTGCACACCAACCACTTCATCGACCCGGCACTCGCCGCGGGCGAGTTCCGCGGACGGGCCGAACCCGAGACGTATGACCGGTCGCGCCTGCTGAACGAAAGGCTGCGGGACGGCCACCGCCTCGACGACGCCGACGACATCGCCGCGCTGCTCACCGCCCATCACGGCGACGACGCCGAGGTCTGCTGCCATCCGCCGGTCGACGCGAAGCTCGGCGCGCGGTGGGCGACACTGGCCACGATCGCGGTCGATCCCGAGGCCGGCCGGCTCATGCTGCACGACGGCGGCCCGTGCACGGCCCGGCCGTCGACCTGGACGACGATCAGCGCACGCTGATCCTCGGACCGCGGGAGCGCGGCACGACCAGCCCCGTCCCGTACGCGGTGACGACGGCCTGTGTCGTGTCGCGCGGGCCGAGCGTGCGGCCGCGGCGGCCGAGCAGGTAACCGTCGATCAAGCGGCCGATCAGGCGGCGCGGGTATCGCGCCCGGGCGGCGATACCCGCTTCCGTATCGATCGATTCCTCGTATCGATATTGGACACGCGTGGTCGATCTCTGCTCTGCTTCCCCGGATGAGATTTCAATTCCGACGGGATATCCCGCTGCCGTCCCGGCTGGGTGTCGCGGTGATGACGACGTCCTCTCTGCTCGCGTCCGCCTGCGGAACGAGCGCGCCCGTCACCCAGACGGGTGCCGCGCCCTCCGCTGCCCGGGCCAGCGGCGCGGTTCCCGCCCAGACCACCCCGACCCCCGTTGTCCAGGACAGCATTGCGGTTCCCATCCGGATCACCCCGGACGCCGGTCTCCGGCGCAAGCTTCGGGCACTCGAAGCGTCGTACAAGGGACGCGTCGGAGCGGTGGCGATCGACCTGGGCACGGGCAAGGCCGTCGGCTACCGGGCGAACGAGCGCTTCCCCTTCAACTCCATGTTCAAGGCGTACGCGTGCGCCGCGGTCCTCCGCAAGGCGCGCGACACCGACCCCGGCCTCCTCGGCCGGGTACAGCGCTGGAAGCCCAGCGAGGTGCTGCCGAACTCGGCGGAGACCAGGGAGCACACCGGCACGGGCATGACCCTCGCGCAGCTCTGCCGCGCGGCGGTCACCAAGAGCGACGGCCTCGCGGGCAACCTGCTGCTGAAGCAGATCGGCGGTCCCGCGGGGCTGACCGAGTACTTCCGCTCCCTGGGGGACCCGGTGAGCCGGCTCGATCGCTACGAACCCCACCTCACCAGGTGGAAGCCCGGCGAGAAGCGCGACACCTCCACCCCCGCGGCCGCCGCGGGCAGCCTGTCCCGGCTCACCGTGGGCGACGCGCTCGACGCCAGGGACAGGAAGCGGCTGATCGGCTGGCTCCGCGGCGCCGTCACCGGTTATGAGCGGATCCGGGCCGGCCTCCCCAAGGACTGGACGATCGGCGACAAGACCGGCACCGGCGGCTCGGGGAACTACGGGACCGCGAACGACATCGCCATCGCCTGGCCACCCCGATCCTCCGCGCCGATCATCATCTCGATCTTCACCAACCGGAGCACCAACGGCGTCGCCGCCGACGAGAAGGTGATCGCGTCCACCGCCACCGCACTGGCCCGGGCCCTCGGCCTGCTCTGACCCCCGCCGGGGGCGTGGGCGCGCTACTCCGCGCGGCCGCCGCCATGTCCCTCGCAGCAGGCGGACGAGGAGGCCGGAGCCGTTGCCCGGTTCGTGGAAGACCACGACGAGGTCGCCCGGCGTCGCCTTGGGATCGCGATACCACAGATCCTGCGAGAAGGACGCGGTGACCAGGCTCGTGTCGAGCGCCCTGACCCCGGCGCCTGCCGTACCTGCTGAAGCCGGACATGCTCGTGTCAGGGGACAAGGGCTTCGACATCGGCGGCATGGGCGGCCGGCGAAGGTGGCGGTCATGGTGATGCTGTCGGGGGTCAGGCCTTCTTCGGGGGTTCGTGGCCGCTGTCCTGTCCGGCGACTCCGGGCCGGGTGAGCCGTTCGGCTATGACGATCTGGTCGTACAGATGTTCGCTGACCCCCGACCTGAGGGCGGCGTCCCTGAGCGTGAGGTCCTCATCCAGCGCGCGATGGGCGATCCGTGCGGCCCTGTCGTAGCCGACGACCGGACTGAGCGCGGTCACCATCATGATGGACCTGTCGACGTCGTCCTTGAGCTTCGCGGTGTCGAGCCGGACGCCTTCGACGAGGTAGGTGCGGAAGTGGTCGATCATGTCTGACAGGATCCGCACCGAATGCAGGACATTGTTGATGATGATCGGGCGGAAGGCGTTGAGCTCGAAGTTGCCCTCGGCTCCGGCCAACGAGACCGCGGTGTCGTTTCCTATGACTTGAACGGCGACCATCAGCATCGCTTCGGCCTGGGTGGGGTTGACCTTACCCGGCATGATCGACGATCCCGGCTCGTTGGCGGGCAGGATCAGCTCGTGCAGGCCGGTGCGCGGCCCCGATCCCAGCCAGCGCATGTCGTTGGCGAACTTGAACAGCGGCACCGCCAGCGCGCGTACGGCCGCCGACGCGCGAACCAGAGCGTCGCAGGAGGCCTGGGCGGCGAATTTGTTGGCCGCGCTGACAAACGGGCGCCCGGTGAGGTCGGCTATCCGCGCGGCGACCTCGTCCCCGAATCCGGGAGGCGCGTTCAGGCCGGTGCCCACCGCCGTTCCGCCGATCGCCAACCGGTACAGTCCGGCCAGCGTACCGCTGAGATGATCGATCGCGTCGGCGAGCTGGGCGGCGTATCCCGACCATTCCTGACCGACGGTGAGCGGGGTCGCGTCTTCGAGATGGGTACGGCCGATCTTGACCACATTCTCCCACTCACGGCTCTTGGTCTCGGCGGCGTCGCGTAACCGGCCCGACGCCGCCAGCAGCCGCGTCTCGATCATCTGGACGGCGGCGATGTGCATGGCTGTGACGAAGGTGTCGTTGGACGACTGCCCCATGTTGACGTGGTCGTTGGGGTGTACCGGGTGCTTGCTGCCGAGCTCGCCTCCGACAAGCTGGATCGCCCGGTTGGAGATCACCTCGTTGACGTTCATGTTCGACTGCGTCCCCGAGCCGGTCTGCCAGACGTACAGGGGGAACTCCGCGTCGAGGTCGCCGCGGATCACCTCGTCGGCGACGCGCGCGATGAGGTCGGCCTTCCACCGGGGCAACCGACCGGCCGCGCCGTTGACGATCGCCGCGGCCTTCTTGATGTAGCCGTACGCGTGGTAGACCTCCTTCGGCATGCGGTCATCCCCGATGTCGAAGTGGATCAGCGAGCGCTGGGTCTGCGCGCCCCAGTAGTGGTCGGCCGGCACCTCGATCTCGCCGATGGAGTCGGTCTCGGTGCGGGTGCCGGAGCCCGTGAGCCCGATGGGCACGTCCCGGACGGGCGGCCCCGCGCCGGCGCGTCGATCGTCCGCGGTCACGGCTACCGCCCCCTGACCCGCCTGTACACCGGCTGCCACATCGCGTCCTGAACCTGCTGGACCGGGTCCTTGAGATCGGCGCGGGCCAGGTTCTCCCTCGCGGCCTGCTCGGCGACCGCGACCGCGACGGTCGCCGACACCTCCCGCAGGTTCTCCACCTGAGGCAGCAGCGACGCGCCCGGAGCCGTCACGTCCACCCTGCCGCCCACGGCCTCGGCCGCCGCCTGGAGCATGCCGTCGCTGACCCGCCGCGCGCGGGACACGATCGTTCCCAGCCCCAATCCCGGGTACAGCAGCGCGTTGTTGGCCTGCGCGATCGCGTAGGTCATCCGGCCGTAGGTGATCGGGTTGACCGGGATGCCGGTGGCGATCAGGGCACGGCCGTCGGTCCAGCGCAGCAGGTCGGCGGGCATCGCCTCGATCCGCTCCGTGGGATTGGAGATCGGGAAGATGACGGGCCGGTCGACGCCCGCCGCCATCGCGCGCACGATCTGCTCGGTGAAGGCGCCGTGCGCGGTCGAGGTGCCGAGCAGCATCGTCGGTTTGACCCGCTCGACCACCTCCGGCAGGCCGATGCCACCGTCCCGCTTCCAGCCGCGCACCTCCTCGGCGGGCCTGGCGTACGGCGTCTGAAAGTCCCGCAGGCCGGTCATGTCGTCGAGGAGCAGGCCCTGTTTGTCGACGGGCCAGATCCGCCGGATGGCGGTGCCCGGATCCAGGCCGTCCCGCACCATGGCCGCCCGCAGTTGGTCGGCGATTCCGATGCCGGCGGTGCCCGCGCCGAAGACGATGATCCGCTGGTCGCGCATCGGCGTCCCTGACACCCGGACGGCGCCTAGCATGGCGGCCAGCACGATCGCGCCGGTCCCCTGCATGTCGTCGTTGAAGGTGGGGATGCGGCCGGTGTACTTCTCCAGGATCCGCCGTCCGTTGGACGGGCCGAAGTCCTCCCAGTGCAGCAGGGCGCCCGGGAACATCCGGGTGACGGCGGCGACGTACGCGTCGACGAAGTCGTCGTAGCGTCGTCCGCGTACCCGCGCGTGCCGGTTGCCGACATAGCCGGGATCGTTCAGCAGGCCCTCGTTGTCCGTGCCGACGTCGAGCGCCACCGGGACGGCGCGTGCCGGGTCGATCCCGGCCGCGGCGGTGTAGACGGCGAGCTTGCCGGCCGTGATCCCGGCGCCGCCGCCGACTCCCCAGTCGCCGATGCCCAGGATCTCCTCGGCGTCGGAGGCCACCACCAGGTCCACGTCGTCCGGGCCCAGCCCCAGGTCGGTGAAGGCGCGCTCGACGCCGTCCACGTTGTCGACGGACAGGTAGACGCCCCGGGGCCGCCGGTATTCGTGGTTGTAGTTCTTGATGGCCTGGGCGACCGTGGGGTCGTAGACGATCGGCAGCATGTCCCGCAGGTGATCGGACAGCACCCGGTAGTACAACACCTCGTTGCGGTCGCGCAGGGCCTCCAGGTAGATGTTCTTCAGCAGGTCGCTCGCCTGTGCCTGGTATTGGGCGTACACCCGGCGCGCCTGCTGGTCGATCGTCTCCACGGCCGACGGCAGCAGACCGTGCAGTTCGAGTTCGTCGCGTTCCTCGACGGTGAACGCGGTCCCCTTGTTCAGCAGGGGCTCTCGCAGCACCTCGAGGCCACGTGCGGAGGTGAGGTACCCCTCGTCCGTCTCTTCGAAGATCCGGTTGGCACCGGTCGGCCGCTGGTTCTTCTCGGTTCGCATTCCGCCTCCGGCGTTTCACATCGCCCGCGACGCGCGAGGGGCGTGTCGCTCGCCTGTCCATCTGCCCCTGCCCGCAGG
The DNA here is from genome assembly GCF_020826795.1 of Microtetraspora sp. AC03309. Lineage (NCBI taxonomy): Bacteria > Bacillati > Actinomycetota > Actinomycetes > Streptosporangiales > Streptosporangiaceae > Microtetraspora > Microtetraspora sp. AC03309. Next base: position 21,494 of record NZ_JADDIL010000055.1, read on the forward strand.
AACCGCCGGCCGCGCCAAGCCCGCCCTAAGCCTGCCTAAGGCTTGATTTGACACCCCTGGAGAGGTGCCCATGATGTGATCTACACCGTAAAGGCGTCGGCCTGAGCCAATCGTCGAATGCCGTTCCTCCGGGGCTGCTTCACGGGCCTGGAGGTCAGCGGCCCTGGGTGGAGAGGGCCGCGTGACCGCCAAGAGGAAGTGCGTCGGCGCCCGCTCTCGGGGCCGTCACCTGGGGGCGATGCGAACGGGCAGCGCGCGCGGCCCGCGGACCTGGCCGGTGGCCCAGGTGACGGCCGCCGGATCGGCGAGATCGAACGCCGGGATCCGCTTCAGCCAGACCTCGAGGGCGACCCGCAGCTCCATGCGCGCGAGGTGCGAGCCCAGGCAGCGGTGGATGCCCAGACCGAACGCGGCGTGCCGGTTGACCTCGCGATCGATGACGACCTCGTCCGCTCGCTCGAACTGCGCCGGGTCCCTGTTGGCGGCCGGGAACGACAACAGGACCCAGTCGTCGGCTTTCATGCCGACGCCGCGCCAGTGCATGTCATTCTTCACCAGCCGCGCCATCGTGACCGGCGCGTAGGCGCGGAGGAACTCCTCGATCGCGCCCGGCAGCAGTGCCGGGTCGGCGACCAGGCGCTCCCGGTCGGCCGGAGTCTTCGCCAGGTGCCACAACGACGCGCCGATCGCGCTCCACGTCGTGTCGATGCCGGCGACGAGCAGCAGGGCCATCGTCCCCGCCACGTGGGAGGGGGCGAGCTTGTGCCCGTACAGCTCGGCCTCGATGAGGTAGGTCGTCAGGTCCTCGCGGGGATTGTCGACGTGGTCGCGGATCTGCTCCAGCAGGTAGTCGAACAGCGTCGCCATGTGTTCCGTACGCTGCTCCGCGGGCAGGTTGACGCCTTCGAGCGCGTTCTCGACGAACTCGCGGAACCGCGGCCCGTCGTCGGGTGGGAAGCCGAGCATGTCGGCGATGACCCGCACCGGGATGTGCTGGGCGTAGTCGCGGGCGGCGTCGACGACGTCCCGCCCCTCGAAAGTGTCGATGAGCGAGTGGCAGAACGCTTCGGTCGCCTCCTCCCGCCTGGCGACCGCGCTTCTGGTGAACGCCGGAAGCAGCAGCTTGCGCGCGTCGTGGTGGAACGGTGGGTCGGAGGAGATCGGCGGTGTGCTGCCCACCGGCGCCAGCTCCCGGGGCGGTCGGAAGTTGCCCATGATGACCGCTCGGGAGGAGAAGCGCTCGGTGTCGTAGGCGATCTCGGCGACGTCCTCGTAGCGGGTGGGTAACCAGCCACCGCCGAACCGGTCGGTGTGCGCGATCGGGCAGCGCTGCCGCAGCTCGTCCTGGATCGTGTACGGGTCGGCGGCCCACTCGGCCTCCAGGTGGGAGAAGTCCGTCGCCCAGTCCGAGACGGGGCCGGTGACGATCTCGTTGCGCGTGCCGAGGGGCGGGTCGGTCTCCGCGCGCCGGAAGTCCTGTACGAATCGCTCGTCGGCGGTCATGTCACGCATCCTGGAGAAGGGTCATCGCTCGTTCGGGGCAGTTGGACACGGCTCTGCGGGCGTCGTGCTCCTGGTCCGGCGGCACGACGCCGTCCGCGAGTACCTGCCCGTAACCCTCCTCGTCCTCGGTGAACAGGTCGGGGGCCAGGTCGTAGCAGCGGCCGTGGCCCTGGCAGCGTTCAGGGTCGATCTGGACTCTCACTCTGGTGCTCCGTTCTGGGAAGGGGGTGTGAGCGCGGCCAGGACGCGGTCCAGCAGCGCGGTCCACTCCTGGTCGTCGACCGCGTGCAGGTCGGGGGTGACGAGCGCGCTGCCGAAGGCGAGCAGGAGGCAGAGGTGGGCCAGCGCGCCGGGCGACAGCGCGGGGTCCAGCTCGCCGCCCGCCTGGGCGACGCCGACCAGCCCGGCGAGCCGGTCGGCGCGTTCGCCGACATAGCGGCGCATGGGCCGGGCTACGTCCTCGTCGCGGCGGGCGGCGACCAGCGCCTCGACGATGAGGTAGCCGCGGGGATCGCGGCGGCGGGGCAGGCGGCGGCCGATGCTGACCAGCAGGTCCGCGACCGACCGGTCGGGATCGGCGGTGAGCAACTCGGCGAGCAGGCGGGGCCCGTTCGTGCGCAGGGCGACCACGAGCAGCTCGGCCTTCGAGCCGAAGTGCGCGTACAACGCTCCGTTGCTCACTCCGGCGGCCGCCGCGATGTCGGCCACCCGCGTGCCATCGTAGCCTCGCTCGGCGAACGCGTCCGCCGCCGCACTCACCAGCCTCTCCCGGGTCTCGGCGGCGGTGACGCCCGCGATACGTCCCATGCGGGAATTAAAAGATCATTCAATTGACTCGTCAAGAGTGTGATCTCGCGACGGGGAACGGTCATGAACACGGCCATCCGCCCCCCTCAGCGCCGGCAAGCCCAGCGGAGACCGCCGCCGAGGCAGGGAAACGTCACTCCCGGAGTCATTCACGAGGCCGCCACACCCGATAGAACGTGGCGATATCCTCGGCGACCCCGCCGGCCGGTCGTCGTCGCCGTACCGCGCTGATCACCGGGGAGACACTTCGCGGGTGAGGTGTTCACCTCTTTCGCCCGTCGGGAGCAGCGGTCCAACGGAGGGTTGTACCTGCGTGGGTTGATGCTGGACGGTCGGCGTAAGTCGATGGTGCCGATGGCGGAGCGGCTGAGGCGGCCCGGACCGCCCAGCGCCGTCGGCGCTGCCAGATTCCCGACGAGGAGCGGCACCGCCCCACGTGGCAACTCGCTCTGGACATGCTCGATGAACTCGCGGTTTGGGGGCATGTGCCACCGCTGGTGGTGGCCGATGCCGGGTACGGGGACATCACCGCGCTGCGGCTCGGCCTGAGCGCGCGGGACATCCCCTACATCGTGGGCGTCAAGGGCACCACCAGCGCCCGCGCCGCCGATGTCCTGCCGGAGACGACACCGTATGCGGGGACGGGCCGCCGGCCGACTGCCAGGTACCGCACCAAACCGTCCAACCTGCGTGAACTGGTGATGTCCGCGGGCCGTTCCCGGCTGCGCCGGGTGACATGGCGATACGGCAGCAAGCACACCAAGGGCAACCCCACCGCGAAGATGACCTCCCGGTTCATCGCCTTGCGGGTGCGCCCGGCCAACCGCGACATCCCTCGCAGTGAGGACGGCCGGCTGCCCGAGTGCTGGCTGCTGGCCGAATGGCCTCCCGGCGAGAGCGAGCCCACCGACTACTGGTTGTCCACCCTGCCGGCTGATATCCGGCTGCGGAACCTGGTACGACTGGCCAAGATCCGCTGGCGGATCGAGCATGACTACCGCGAACTGAAGACCGGACCCGGCCTCACCCACTTCGAAGGCCGCTCCTTCACCGGCTGGCGCCGCCACGTCACCCTGGTCTCGGCCGCACACCTGTTCCTTACCGAACTGCGCTTGACCAGCCCGAAAGCAGCTGGGGCGGCCTGACCTTCTACACGATCCTCCACATGCTCCAGGTGCTACTGGCGACCTGGGCAGGCCGATGCCCCACCTGTCACCAACGCCCACCATGACGACCTAACAAAGTCCTACTAGCGGCCGCGATCTGTTCGCAGGGCGCCGCCGCGCGCGGCGGTCAGGGCGACGTGCACTGCCTGGTCGGCGGTCGTCTGGTCGACTGGATCGGCGGTAATGAGCAGGCGCAGGTAGATCGGCGCGGCCAAGGTCTTCAGCAGCTCGGCGGGATCGGTGTCTCCGGGAAGTTCACCGCGCTGGATGGCGCGTGTGACTACGGGTTCGGCTCTGGCGAGGCGGTCGTCGAACACCTGGCGCCGTGCTGCGGCGATCTCCGGGAGATGAGCTGCTCCGGTGAACATTGCGGCGAGGATGGCCTGCCCGGTCGGGCTGGTGAACGTCTGGACGATCGAGCGTGCCAGCGCTCGCAGGTCGGTCTCGATTGCTCCGGTGTCGGGAACGGGAATGTCCATCGCCATGTGCTCGGCTAGGGCATCGGTGAGCAGGCTCTCGCGATCCTTCCAGCGCCGGTAGACCGTCGTCTTGTGGACCCCGGCGCGTTGTGCGACGTTCTCGACGCTCAACGCGGCATAGCCCTTGTCCACGAGTTCGGCGAGCGTGGCGGCGTGGACGGCGGCGCGTACTTTGGCGCCGCGGCCGATCGGCCGGGCAGAGGGTTGATCAGACTGCATTGCAACTCCAAGTTGCGATATCCGCAGGGCGATGACAAGGTGAATGTATCGCAACTCAGAGTTGCGATACATTCATCCGCGTCCCCTTGAGGTGGCACATCATGCGTAACTCTCGCCCCTGGACCTTCCACGCCATCCCCGACCAGACCGGACGGGTCGCGGTAGTGACCGGAGCCAACAGCGGCATCGGCTACGTCACCGCCCGTGAGCTGGCCCGCCATGGCGCGCATGTCGTGCTGGCCTGCCGTGACCCCAGACGCGGCCAGGCCGCCCTCGCCCGCATGCAGGATGAGCTGTCCGGCGCTCACCTGGAACTGCGGCGTCTGGACCTGGGCAGTCAGGCCTCCATCCGGGAGTTCGCCGCCGGCTGGGACCGCGGTCGGCTTGATCTGCTGGTCAACAACGCCGGAGTGGCGATGGTGCCCTACGTCCGGACCGCCGACGGGTTCGAATCGCAGTTCGGCATCAACCACCTGGGCACCTTCGCCCTGACCGGCCTGCTCCTGCCGCACCTGCTCGCCGCGCCCGATCCACGGGTGGTCACCGTCAGCAGCGAAGGTCAGCGCTTCGCCCGCTTCGACCTGGAGAACCTCAACGCCGAACGCCGCTACCGCACGGCGTTCGCCTACGTGCAGTCCAAGCGGGCCAACCTCTACTTCGCGATGGAGCTGCAGCGCCGAGCCGACGCCGCCGGGCAGAAGCTCCGCAGCATGGCCGTCGCACCTGGACTCACCCGCACGAACGTGCTCACCGGCGGCGCCAACAGCAGCAGGGGACGGCTGTATGCGACCCTCACGCGCCTGATGGTGCGCGTGGCCTTCCGTCCCACCCCGGAAGGGGCAAAGACCTCCCTGCACGCAGCGACCGTGCCGGACCTGCCCGGCGGCAGCTACATCGTTCCCAACGGTGTACTGCAACTGCGTGGCGAGCCCACTCGTCGAACTCGCGAGCGCGCCATCCGCGACACCGTCACAGCCGCTCGCCTTTGGCAGATGTCCGAACGGCTTACCGGCGTCACCTACGCCCTATCCGCCGCCAGAGCGACACACCTGCCATAGCGTTCATCGGGGTACAACGCCGACCCCCTCTACAGGATGTCCTCCTCCCGGTCCGGCTCATCGGGGTTGCGGAGCGGGCGGACACCGGCGGGCCCGAGGTCGGCCTCGGCACCGGTCTGTTGCGGGGCTTCGTGGATCGCTCGGCGGATGGCGGCGGCGGTGAATCCCGCCTGCCGGGCTGTCGCGCCCGTACCCTCCCGCAGCACGTCCAACACGGTGAGCGCGGACTCGGCAGCGGCGCCCATCCAGCTCAGGTAGCCGAGCTCGTGCTCTGGCCGGTCCACGACATCGATCTGCTCCAGCAACACCTGGACGGCGGTCTGGGCATCATGGGTGACCTTCCACAGGGTCCATGCCACTTTTGAGCGGATTCCCGCCGTCTCACCGCCTTCGTCCAGCAGCGCACGTAGCACCGGCTCGGCCCGCCCTGCGCTCGGGCCCAGACGGCAGAGGTCGTCACAGGCCATGGCATCAGTGAAGGTGCTCACCCGTCCCCCGGGCTCGGGTGACCGGGCCGGGTTGTCGGCGATGACCCCGAGCAGCAACGTCACGATGTGGTCGGTGGGGTGACCGATGGCCTTCAGGGCGCTGATGGCCCACAGCCGCTGGTGCAGAGAGGGTCCGGTCGCCACGGAACGCAGTGCCTCGACCGTCGCAGGGTCGGCCGCCGGCGCACCGAGCCTGCCGATGGCCATGCACAGACGCATGACGTTCTGATCCCACAACTCGGGGCTGTGCGTAGGCGTGATCATCGCGGTCAGCTCCGGCAGGGCGGCCCGCATCGGCTCGCCCCACGTGGTGATCGCCCCGAGCAGGCGGAGCAGCTCGAACTGGTCGATCCCCTTCACCAACCGTGCCCGTACGGCGGGCAGCAACGCGTCAGCGAACGGAGCGGCGCCGGACAGCAGCTTCTCCGCCGTCTCGTCGATGGGCAGGGAGAGCAGCCGCCGCAAGACAGGCACGCATCGCTCGTCGCCGCATTCCACGAGTACGTCGAGCGCGATGGCGGGCAGGTCCGGATCGGACAGCGCCGCGGCCACCCGGTCGACGTAACCGGCGGCGGCCGGGTCGTCCGAATCGCGGATCCAGCTCCCGATGTTCTCGAGCGCCGCCTTCCGTAGCGTGGGGTCGGGGTGCGTGAGCAGGTCCGCGACCTGTCGTCCGAGCGGCTCGGCCAGCGGGTGCTGAGGGTGCACACCCTTGATCGCCTTCCAGCAGCAGTTGTCGGCCCACTCGTTCGAGCATTCGCCGCTTCGCAGCAGGTCGAGCATTCGGGCCGCCCAGCGGATCTCCGCGTCCGGGATCCATCGGAGCAGCTCGCTCACGGCGTGGAAGGTGGAGTTCCACTCCGGCTCCGCCCAGGCGAGCTCGCACAGGGGTTCTTCGACCTCGTCCCTGACGAAGAGGGTCAGCGCATCGATGGTCTGGTCATCGAGGTCGCTGCCGGAGGTGACGTCCTTGTCGTCTCCGAACCACTCCTTGCGCTGCAGCACCAGCCCGAACGCGGCGCCGAAACGTGTCACGGCCGGATGCGCGGCGGCGGTCAGCGCCCGCAGGAACGCGTGCTCGCCCGGGTGGCGGGCCAGCGCGGCCAGGAGGCCGACCTTCGTGGCCGGGTCGGACTCGGGGTCGAGCCGCGCCCGCAGCGCCGCGGCCAGCTCCTCGTCCCCGTCCATGTACGCCAGGACGAAGGTCACGATGCGCCGCATCTCGGGGTCGGGGTGGTCGAGGCGGGCCAGCAGCGCGGGAACTCCGGCGTCCGCCGCGGCCTGCACCCGTTCGGCCCAGTCCTCCCTGATGGTGTCCGGAAGGTCGCTCGGCACGTACGCCATGCCGAGGTCGTCGGTGAGCGTGTCGATCGCCTCCACGGTCCTCGAACCCGCTTCGTACGTCATCGAGCCGAAGTGCTCGACGAGGTCCTGCCAGTCGAAGTAGCTCATCGAATCGCTTCACTCATCTCGATCTCCCCTACGTGTCCCGGCCCCGCTCACGGCGTGATCGGTGGTGGATCATGAATAGGGGAGATCACTTACGGCACGCTTGCGACCACCCGCCAAGGTGCTTCTTCCGCCCGGCCTGTTCTTCGACGGCGGGGGTCACGTCGTGTCGCGGACCACCAGGCGAGTGGGAACGACGACGAGGGGGGTGTGGCGGCCGTCGAGGCGGGACAGGAGCAGGCGGGACAGGGCGAGGGCCTGGTCCGCGGTGGGCGCCCGGACGGTGGTGAGCGGCGGGGTCGTGCAGGAGGCGGCGTGGATGTCGTCGAAGCCCACGATCGCCAGATCCTGGGGCACCCGCAGCCCCGCCTCACGTGCCGCCTCCAGCGCGCCGATCGCCAGCTCGTCGGAGGTGGCGAACACGGCGTCCAGGTCGGGATGGCCGGACAGGAGCTCGCGGGCCGCCGTGACGCCCGACCGACTGTCCAGGCCGGCGAGCGCGATCGCCGGTCGCAGCCCGTCCTCGTGGAGCGTGGCCAGGTGCCCGGCGAGGCGGTCCTGTACGGCGACGAGGTCCATGGGCCCGCAGATCACGCCGATGCGGCGGCGTCCCCGGTCGAGGAGGTGCCGGGTCGCGGCCTTGGCGCCACCCGTGTTGTCCACCTCCACGTAGGGCACGAGGGAGGCGATGGCGGGCCGGCCGAGCAGCACGATCGGCACACCGGTACGCGCGAGCCGCTCGGCCAGCGTGTCGGGACCGTCCGGGGGGACGAGGACGACCCCGTCCACCTGCCTCGCCTCCACGTGCCTGATGATGCGCCGATGGCTCTCGGCCGTGTCGGCGAGCATCAGCGTGATCTGCTTGCCCGCCCCCTCCAGGACGCTGGTGACGTACTGGACGACGGCGGAGATCAGCGGGTCGCCGCCGTGCCGGGGGACGGACAGGACGAGCGCCACCGAGTCGGTCCGCCGGGTGACGAGGCTCCGCGCGGCGGCGTTGGGTACGTAGCCCAGCTCCTGGATGGCGCGCAACACGGCGGCGCGCGCCTCGGGGCTGACCGCCGCCTCGCTGTTGACGACCCGCGAGACCGTGGCCCGGGAGACGCCGGCGCGGGCGGCGACGGTCTCCAGAGTGGGCCGCTTCGGCCGTTCGGCGCCGAGCCCGTTGCGCTTGATGACGTCGCGGTACCACAGGGCGCTGTCCTTGAGCAGCCGCCGCTGCGTGGTGAAGTCGACGTGGACGATGCCGAACTTGCGCCGGTAGCCGTCCGCCCATTCGACGCAGTCGAGCAGCGACCACAGCAGGTAGCCGCGGACCCGGGCGCCCTCGTCGAGCGAGGCCCGCAGGGCGCGCAGGTGCTCCTCGACGAAGCTCATCCGGTCGAGGTCGTGGATGCCGTCGCCGGCCACGACGTCGACGAAGTCGGCGCCGTTTTCGGTGATCATCAGTTCGGTCTCGGGGTACTCCTCCGACAGGCGCCGCAGGACCAGGGAGAGGCCGTTCGGCATGATGGGCCAGCCCATCGCGGTGACGGCCGTGGGAACGCTGCAGAACAGGACGCCCTCGCTGCCCGGGAACGCCGGGTCGGCCGGGGTGCTGGGCTGGGCCCGCACCACGATGGGCGTGTAGTAGTTGACGCCGAGCAGGTCGATGGGCCGGCCGATGAGGTCGAGGTCTCCGTCGTGGATGTGGCCGAGCCCCGCGATCTTCTCGACCAGGGGCAGCAGATCGGCGGGGTAGTGGCCACGCAGCACCGGGTCCAGGAACTGCCGGTTGTGCAGGGCGTCGATCCTCGCCACCGCCTCGGCGTCCTCCTCCGGGAGGTCGAGGGACATGTCACCGAGCTGCGCGGGAGTGAGAACGGGCGAGATGTTCAGCACGACGCCGGCTCTGGCGGCGCCCTGCGCGCGCAGCGCCTCCAGGCCCAGTCCGTGAGCGAGCAGCATGTGGTGGGAGCTGACGAAGGCGTCGGCCGCCGACTGCCGGCCCGGGGCGTGCACTCCTGAGGCGTGGCCGAGGAAGGCGGCGACCCATGGCTCGTTGAACGTGAACCAGGTGTCCACGCGGTCGCCGATCCTGTCGTACACGAGGCCGGCGTAGTCGGCGAAGTGGAGGGCCGTGTCACGGGAGGTCCACCCCCCGCGGTCCTGGAGCGCCTGTGGCAGGTCCCAGTGGTACAGGGTGGCGTAGGGGGCGATGCCCGCCCGCAGCAGTTCGTCCACGAGCCTGTCATAGAAGTCGAGCCCCGGGTCGTTGACCCGGCCGCGCCCCTCCGGGAGCACCCGCGACCAGCTCACCGAGAACCGGTAGGCGGCGATGCCCAGGTCCTGCATCAGCCGGACGTCTTCGGGATAGCGCACGTAGTGATCGCAGGCGGGGTCGCCGTACGCCTCGCCCGCGAATCTGTCCCAGATGGAGGGTCCTCGGCCGTCCTGGTCGGTGGCGCCCTCGATCTGGAACGCGGACGTGGACACTCCCCAGACGAAGTTCTCTGGGAACGAAGCGGTGCCCATCTATGCGAATCCCCCTATGTCTCGGTGAGCGCTCAGTCTGCCGCGTCGCACGTCGGCGCCGCCACTCAGGTGGAGGGGTCGTTCGCTCTCGTGGCCGCGCGGGCGTTCGCGCGCGTGTGTCTCGGCGGCCATCACCTCACCGACGTGATCGGATCGGGGCTGGTGGCGAGGGCCGGAACCTCGGCTGTCATCGCCCTGCGGCGCAGTATCGATCATTGGATGGGCCCGGCGCCGACAGCGGCGCCGGCAGTGGCGCCGACAGTGGCGCCGACAGTGGCGCCCGCCGCCACTGCCGCCACATCATGCCCGGCCGGTACACGTGTCGAAGCCGCAGTCCGCCACCTCATGACGTCGGGCCGCCGCAGTGCGGTCGATCGCGTCAGGTCGCGTCGGGGGACGGCCCCTCTCTCGTCGGCGTCGGCGCATGGGACGCCAGGTCGAGCAGCTCGTCGACGGGCCATTGGTCGTAGGCGTGTTCGCCGTACTTCGCGGCGAGCACCCGCCCATCGCGGCCGATCAGGAAGTCGGCGGGAAGGCCGAGGCGGCCGCCATGAGGCATGGCCGCCGGTGCGCGTTCCCGGCCGCGCAGGATCGCCCACGTGCTCAGCGTGGCCGCGCGGACGATCGGACCCCACACCCGGGGGTCGAGCAGCGAGCGGGGCGCCGACTCCACGCCGAACTCGACGTACAGCCGCTTGCCGGGATCGGCGATCAGGGGGAACGGCAGGTCGGCGGTGTGCTCGGCCAGTTCTTCGGCGGGCGAGTGGAAGACCACGACCTCGCGGACTCCGGCCGCCTCGATCTCGTCGTGCCGCCGCACCACCGAGCGCAGGTGCAGGTTGCAGACCGGGCAACCCGCGAACCGCCGGAACTGCAGGTGGATCATCCGCTCGGGGTCGGGGATGGAGACCGGACGGCCGGAGACCGCGGTCAGCTCACGGGCGGGAAGTAAGGACCCGGGCTCCAGCACCGTTCGGGACGAACTCATCGGGCACCTCTCTTTTAGGTGTACGGCATACGCCTACGATCATAGGTGTATGCCGTACGCTTTCAAGCGTCATGCCACGCCCGCGTTCACTCACTCCGGCCCAGTTGGCCTCGGCCGCCCTCGCCGTCATCGACCGCGAGGGGCTCGCCGGCCTGTCGATGCGCGCGGTCGCCCAACAGGTCGGGATGAGCACCATGGCGCTCTACCGGTACATCGACGATCGGGAGGAACTCGAACAGCTCGTCATCGAGTCCGTCCTCGGCGCCGTCGACACCACGCCGCCCGCCACGGACGGGTCCTGGCAGGAGCGGATCGAGATCCTGGTCCACCGTGTGCGCGACAGCGTCGGCGCTCACCCAGGGGTCGTTCCGCTGATCATCACGCACCGGCACCGGTCCGCCGGTCTGATGCGCTGGTCGGAATCGGTGGTCGGCATCCTCACCGAAGCGGGCCTGGACGGCCGGAAGCGCGTCATCGCCCTGCGCTGCCTGCTCGCCTACGTCGTCGGGGCCGTCCAGCTCGAACACCTCGGGTCCCTGGCGGGGTCCGGCACGGAGGGCATCGCCGACCTGTCGCGAACCGAGTTCCCCCACCTGGCCGATACGGCGAGGCGCGCTCGCGCCGTCGACGCCGACGAGGAGTTCCACGGGGGACTGGCCACCCTGTTGCGAGGCATGGAGACGTGACACCCGCGGCCTGATCCCTGTGCTCGAACGCGTGGAGGCGCTCGGAGCGTCGGCTCGTCCGGCAGCACGTAGTCGGTGTCCTGGCAGAGGGCCATGGCCAGGCGTCGCCGTCAACGATGCGGCCCGGTCGGCGGGTCCCCTTTCGGCAGGTCGCGGCGTCCGTGGTGGTGATCGGGTGGATTCCGGTCCTCGGCGCCGGGGCGGCGGTTTTGGGTATTTTGACATACCTATCTTCGTATACCTATATTTGCTGACATGCCCTCCTCCAGCCCCCTGCCGAGCCCGGACGACCACGCCGCCCTTGTGTCTCCCGAGGTGGTGTCACAGCTGGGCGCCCTGCTTCCCCGCCTCCTGCGGGCAGTGGAGCGCCGGGTGCACATCGAGTTCCCCCATCCCGTGCTTCCCGAGGGGCAGCTCGCGTTGGTGCGGCTCGTGAAGGAGCGGCCGGGCGTCACCGTGCGCGAGGCGGCCGACGAGCTGCTGATGAAGCCCAACAACGTCAGCGCGATGGTGTCGCAGCTCGCCGGGCAGGGGCAGTTGGAGCGGGTCACCGATCCCGCCGACCGCCGCATCGTGCATCTGCACACCACAGAAGAGGCCGACCGGCGTTTCGCGATCGCGGAGGCCCTGACGTCGACGGTCCTCGGCGACGGTCTGAACGCCCTGAGCGCCGACGAGGTCGCGGCCATCGGGCAGGCACTGCCCGCCCTCACCGCCTTGCTCCGTCAGGTTCACCCCGCCACCGGATGACGCGTCCGGCGGCCGCCAGCTCGCAAGAGCCGTATCGAACGACAAGGAACCACCCCTTCATGACTTCTCCCTCCGTGGACCGTCAGATCGCTCCATCCACGGACGGCGTGGCTCCCGCCCGACCACCCGCGCGCCTGAACCCCTGGTTCACTCTCGCCGCCGTCTGCTTCGGGCTGTTCATGGTCAGCCTCGACGGCAGTGTGGTGTCCATCGCCAATCCGTACATCAGCGCCGATCTGCACGCGTCCCTGGCCCAGCTGCAATGGGTGACCAACGCCTACCTGCTGGCGCTCGCCGCCCTGCTGATCCTCGGCGGCAAGCTCGGGGACCGGTTCGGCCGCCGTACCTTCTTCCTCGTCGGCATGGCCGGCTTCGTCGTCTCGTCGGTCGCCATCGGCCTGATCGGCTCGATCGAGGGAGTCATCGCCCTCCGCGCGGTCCAGGGGCTCTTCGCCGCGCTGATGATGCCCAACACCCTGGGGCTGATGCGCGCCGTCTTCTCCCCGGCGAAGTTCGGAATGGCGGTCGGCATCTGGGCAATGGTCTCGTCCGTCTCCACCGCGCTGGGGCCGATCGTCGGCGGGCTGTTCGTGGAACACGTCAGCTGGGAGTGGGTCTTCTACATCAACGCGCCGATCGGCGTCGTCGGCCTCGTCTTCGGCCTGCGCGTGCTGCCCCGGAGCAGGCCGCACGGCGGCGCGGAGCGATTCGACGTCGTGGGCGTGGCCCTGCTGGCGCTCGGCATGCTGATCCTGGTCTTCGGCGTGGTCAAGGGGGAGACCTGGGGCTGGGGCTCCGCCGCCACGCTCGGCTGCCTGGGACTCGGCGTCCTCGTCCTGGCCGGGTTCTGCCTCTTCGAGACCCGGCGCCGGTACCCGCTGCTGCCCATGCGGCTGTTCCGGAATCCGTCCCTGACGGTCGGTACGGTGATCACGGCACTCAACTTCTTCGTGCTGCTCGGCGTGATCTTCCTGCTGATGCTCTATCTGCAGAACGTCCGCGGATACAGCGCGGTGATGACCGGTGTCTACACGCTCCCGCTCAGCCTCGCCTCCATCGTCGCGCCGCTGATCGGCGCCAAGCTCACCGAGCGTTTCGGCCCCCGGCTGACGATGCCGCTGGGCATGGCGCTGCAGGCCGGGGCCGCTTTCGCCCTGCTCGGGGTGGCGGTCGACTCGTCCTACCACTCCCTGTGGCCGGGGTTCGTCCTGCTGGGCCTGGGCGTCGGCATGGTCATGTCCGCCTCCTCCGAGGCCGTCGTCGGCAACGCCCCCATCAAGGACGCGGGCGTCGCGGGCGGCCTGCAGAGCACCGCACTGCAATTGGGCGGCGCGCTGGGCACCTCGGTCCTGGCGTCGCTTCTGGCGAGCAGGGCGGGCTCGGCCCTGTTCGGGGCCCTCACCGACGCCGGCACACCCGCCGTCACGGCCCGCGAGCTGGAAGGGGCCGTGAGCGCCGTCGCCCAGGGTGTCGCCCCCGTCTCCTCGTCGATGCCGGCCACCCTGAAGGCGGCCGTCATCGAGGGGAGCAACCAGGCGTTCGTCGACGGCTTCCACGCCGCGCTGACCGTCACCGGTGTGCTGTGCGTCGCCGGCGCCCTCGCCGCGGTCCTGGGCGTACGGCGCGGCCAGGCGCCCGTCGACGTACCGGCCGCGCACTGACCGTGATCACGTGGTGCGGTGACCCGCCGACGGCCGGGATGGCAGAGGGACGCGTTCACCTGAGCCGGTGCAGGAAAGCCTCGTCCTGTTCGCCGACGAAGGCCTCGAACCGTCGGCGGTCCCTACGCGGCACGGTGACCGTGCGATGGTGGGGATCGTCCGGCGACGGCGGTTCATCGCAGGCGTCCTGACGAGGTCACTGCCGAGAAAGTACGTGATCTCCTCCAGGCGGCAGAGCCCTTCTTCGGTGAGGCGGATTCCACGGCGTGCGGTGTCGACGCCGATGAGACCGAGTTCGAGCAGGGCGTTGAAGACGCGACCGTAGAGGGCGTCGATCGATACGCCGTAGCGCTCTTCGATCTCGAACAGGTCGCCGACCTCCAGGTTCGCCAGGCCGGCGATGATCGTGCGGCGCACCTGTTCGGTGCGGTCCAACCTGCCGAGACGCCAGATGGCCAGCCGGTTGCGACCGATTCGCTCCGCGTAGTCCCGGGGATCGCGGGCGTTGTAGTACCGCGCTCCCCAGTCAGGGCCGTCCAGATAGCCGGACGCCGAGATGCCGACTCCCAGGGAAACGACCTGCTCGAACTCGTCACTTCGCCGGTCCGACCGGCTCGACCGGCGCATGGAGGAGACAGGACCCTCGACGTATCCCAACGCGCGCATCGTGTTCCGCGCGAAGAGCCACATCTGGTCGCGTACCTCGGCGCTGTGGGAATCCCGCGGGACGTGCCGGAGATTCCGCGAGCCCGGATCCGCCCCCCGCGTGACGGCGGGGAGGATATTCACGGCGCTGACCTGAGGAATACCGGCGATCAACTGGATCGTGTGGTCCAGGCTTTCGAACGTCTCGAACGTGAATATGCGGCCCACGCCCCGCTCCGTCGGCGATTCGTGCGGCCGGCAGAAAGCGCAGCCGCTTTCACGGAACGAGAGGCGGAGGTACATCTCGAAGGGTGACCCGCCGACCGCGGATACGATCTCCTCGGCTTCTCCGGCGTCGATCGGAGCCGTCGCCTGGCCCACTCCCGCGGGACTCATGACCCGGTGCCGGGGGCGCCGACACCCCGCGTCTCCTCCTCGGTGTCGCGGGAGGTCAGGGCCCCGCCCCGTCTGGCCGTGCGCGGTCCCCGGCCGCGGGCGGCCGCGACGGAGCGACCCCGATCGCGCGCATGGCCGCCGTGTACCTCTGGTACGCCCGCCGCGCCTCCCCGTGCCGGCCCCCGTCGCTGAGCACGCGGACCAGGTCCAGGTGCGGCTGCTCGTCGTACGGGGACAGGTCGAGGATGCGCAGCAGCCATCGGATCGCCTCGTCGACGTCCCTTGCCTCGACGGCGAGCCGCGCCAGCGCTCGCACGACCCGCAGGTAGGTGGCGCGTGCCAGCTCGCGGGTGGCGACCGCCCATTCCTCGTACGGCTCGTCCTCCAGGAAGTCCCCGGTGTAGTGGCGCTCGACGCCGGCCAGTACGGCCCGGCCGTGCTTCCCAAGGCGCAGACCGTGCTCCGCCTCTTCCAGGAAGTCCTCCACGTCGATCGTCACCCGGGAGGTGTCCAGGGCCACGGCGCCGGGGCTGGCCCGGATGAAGTGATCGGTCGCGGCACGGCGGTCGGGATCGAGGACCGAGCGCAGGACCGACAGCGCGACCGACAGCCGGTGGCCGACTCTGCCGGAATCCTCGCCCGGCCACAGCGACTCGGCGATCTCCTCGCGCCCGGTCATCCGGCCACGCCGGGAGAGGAGGATCCGCAGCAGGTCGCGCGCCTTTCTGGACTGCCACGCCGACGGGGGCAGCGTGACGCCGTTCACCACGACCTCGAAGCGGCCGAGCGTCGAGATCGACACCTGGGGAGGTTCCGGCGCCAGCGGAGAGATCAGCCGGATGCCCGCCCCCCGGAGCCTCTCGGCGGCGGCCCGCCCCTCGATGCGGTCGGCGGCGTTGGAGTCGGGCAGCCGGCCGCGCATCGCCCGCAGGCGATCGACGTGCAGGGTGGCCCCGGTGACCTGCCATGTCGTGGCGGCCTCGGCGAGCGCGTGCGCCGCCTGGGCGGGGTCGATCGCGGCGTGCAGCTCCAGCGCCTGGGCCACGGCGGGCTTGTCGCGGTGGCGGCGCGCGAGATCCGCCGCCTCTCCCGCCATGCCGGCCGCGCATTCCAGATCGCCGGAGAGGACGGCGACCCAGCCCCTGACGATCAGCGCCCGCGCCGCGCGTCTCCCCGTCGCCATCGTGGCGGCGCGGGTCGCGAGGCGCTCCGCCGTACCCGGGTCATCACGGCACAGCACCAGCGCGAGACCCGACAGCGCGGGCACGAGAGCCTGCAGGTCGCCCGTCGGTTCGGCGATCCGTACCGCTTCCTCGTAGGCGGCGCGGGCGAGCTGGTGCTGCCCTCGCCAGTGGTGGATGTCGGCCAGCCCGAGCAACGGGTAGGCCACCTTGGCCGAGCCGAGCCGCTGGTAGAGCGACACGGCGTACCCGAACAGATCGGACGCCTCCTCGATCCGGCCGAGCAGGGTGAGCGCCTCACCGGCGTTGCACAGGGCGACGGGGAGAACCGCCATCGCGTCGCACGTCTCCGCGAGAGCCGCCGCCGCGAGCGCTTCGGCGAGCGCCTCCGGGTAGCTGCCCTCGTTGAGTAACAGCCCGGCGCGGTTGGCGCGGACGCGCGAGACCTGGACGACGTCTCCGGCTCGTTCCGCGAGCCCGAGCGCGCGCTCGTAGTGCTCCGCGTTGGCGACCGGGTCCCCGGACAGCGTCGCGTGCATCGCCAGGGCCGTGTGGGCCATGGCCGCGGCCGCGGTGTCGTCGCCGCGGCCGGCGACGGCGAGCGCCCGCTCGGACAACTCGCCGGATCGCACGAGATCGCCGATCATCCAGCGGGCGAGGGCATGCGACGCGTGGAGCATCGCCTCGTCGACGCCCTCCACCTCCGGGAGCTCCACCCGCTCGAAGGTCTCTATCGCGGCATGGGGGCGCGCGCGCAGGTAGTGCACCGTGCCGAGCCGCCAGGCGAGTCCCGCGTCGAGGCGGTCCGCGTCGGCGGCGAACGTGGCGAGCGCCTCGTCGAAGTGACCCGTCACGGTCAGCGCCTGCCCGAGCAGGAGGCGGAGTTCCCGGTCGCGCGACGCCGGCGGAAGCGAACGGATCGCGTCGCCGACCGCCGCGGCGGAGCCCTCCGCGATCCCTTCGCGACCGTGCTCCCGGAGGACGCGAAGGAAGCCGGAGTGGTCCGCGGCGTGCCGGCGGGCGGTGACCGCCGCCCCGATCATCCGCATGCGCTCGTACCAGCCCGCGGCGTCGCGAAGCAGTCGATGGCGCTTCGCCTCGGAGAGCGGCCAGCGGGTCCGGACCACCTCGGCCACCAACGGCACCAGCCGGTACGTGGGCGCCCACCGCGGATCGTCGTGTGGGCGGGCGGCCGTGTTGTGCGTCGGGACGAGCAGGCCGGTTCTGAGCAACAGGTCGAGCGCCGGCTCCGGACTGTCGACGCCCAACGCGCGGCAGAGCCCGGCGGAGACGGGGCCCAGATGCGCGATGGCGCGCAGCAGCCGGCGCGTGCCGGGCTCGAAGGGCGCGAGCACCTCCGTCTCCACGAATCCGAAGGGTGCGGTTCCCGGGCCCGCGATGCTGGCGGGCAGGAGTTCGGCGGGAGTGGGAGCCGCCGTGACCAGTCGCGCGCCGGTCAGGTGGACGAGGGCGGGCCAGCCCGCGGTCAGGCCGTGGACCCTTCTGGCCAGGTTCGCGTCGTGCACGCCGTACTGTTCCCGCAGGATCGCGGCCACCCTCGCCGGAGGCAGCGCGAGATCGGCCGGGCCGATCATCCGCAGACCGGGTACGGCCGCCAGACCGGGGAGGGGCAGGCGTGAGACGAGCATGAGCCTCGTCTTCGGCGCCGCGCGCTCGACGAACGCCCTGAGCTCGGCGGCGGGGACCGCGGGCAGATCGTCGAGTACCGCCACGTCCTCGTCGCCGAGGTCGGGAACCACCGCGGAATGCCAGCTCGCGCGGTGGCCGCGTAACCAGCGGTGCAGCGTCTCGGTCTTGCCGTAGCCGGCCGCCGCGATCACGAGTGTGCAGCGCGCGTTCGGCGGGCTCGTCGCCGTCCGGTTCATCTGGCCGCTCCGATCGCCGTGGAGTACGGGGTCCGGTGCATCCCGGCCGCCGCATCGGCCGCGGGACGGGAGCGCCCGGCCGAGCGTCCGGCCGAGTGCCCGGCTGGACGCGTGGGGAGGACCCGCCGCGGATGATCCCCGGATTCCGCGTGATCGCTCCAGTGGCATGGGATGGCCGACGTCATGTGGTGTCCAGATCGCTCGATCGTGAAGGCGGGCTCGCCGCGGCGGTGGATGGAGTTGTGCAGGGGGCGTGTCAGAGGTTTCGTATATACGGCTATTCGATTGCTGTGCGCTTGAAAACCGATGCCCACGTGAAAACCTGGGCGGTGACGCGGATGTGGCCGCGTGGACCGTCCCGCCCGTGATGAGGGCGACGCCGCCGACCTTGAGACGACTCGGATCCGGCTCTGACATGCCGCCACTACCGTCCTCGACGAGTACACGGCGTCACCCGTACATCCGCATGCCTGAGGGGCAGTCATGGAATTGTCGTTGAATCCATCCACCGTCGAAGCGGCTTTCCGCCTCGCCGAGGTCCGGGAACTGGCGGCCACCTGCGTCGAACTGTCGGGCATCCGCGGACTGCGTCTGTTCCTGAGCGACGACCTGGCCCGCTGGGCGTCCCATATGAGGAGCGCCGCGGGCACGGACGGGGTCAACCCGACGTTCGATCCCGGGTGCGGCAAGGTGGCGCCCGGCGAGAGCCTCTGTCTGTGGGTCCGTGACGAGACGGGCGGAACCGTCGCCTGCATCGCGGGCCGGGTGTTCGAGACCACGGACTTCACCATGCTGGTCAGGTCGTTGAAACTGTGGTTCGATCCGGTTCCCGCCGGCATGCCGGACGGGCTCCGGCTGGTTCTCCCGGCGACGTTTCCCACGCTGGCCGGGAGGGTCGGGCACGTCGGCGGTCTGTGGATCCACCCGGAGTTCCGCGGGAAGGGCCTCTCGACCATACTGGCGCGCCTCGCTCGCGGAGCCGTACTCGACCGGTTCGCGGCCGACTGGGACACGTGGGTCTCGTTCCGGAAGATCGCCGACAAGGCGGTCCTGACATCCGCCTACGGGACGGCGGACGCCGCTCTGTGCGTCGACGGGTTCTTCCCGCCGACGAACCGGCACGAGCAGGTGTTCCTGAGCTTCGCCACACGCGCCCAGGTTCTGCACGCCGTGCGCGACGGCGTCGCGGCTCTCGCCGGCGCCATGCGTCCGTACGGTCCCAGAGAGGAACTGGCCGCCGTTTCGCGATGACAGCGGGTGCCGGCCGATGGAATGGACGTCGATCCCCGTCATCTCCCGCCGGTCCCCGACATCGCCCGCTTGTCCTCGTCATGCCGGTCCCGTCATCTCCCACCGATCACCGCCACCCCCGAGGAACTCCGATGCATGACGAACTCTGGCACGAGCTGACCAGACTCTCCGCCACATCCCCAGGATCGCCCGACTGGCGTCCCGTCCTCTTCGACCTTTCCGCCGAAGAGGACGAAGCGGCGCTCCACCGGTTGCTGCGCTCCGGGTCCGTACGGCGGGTCCACGACTCCGTGGAGAGGCAGCTGGCCGAGCTGATGGCCGCCCGCGACCCCGCGGTGAGCGGATCCGACGCAGAACTGGACCGGCGGATCCGGCTTCACCTGGCCGGGCGTGAGCTCACGCGGTACGGCACGTTCGTCTGGTATCCGTGGTCCGGCGCACTCGTACGCGCGCTTCCCGCCGCGGAGTTCGGAGAGCTGCGCACCGACCGCAACCGAAACAAGATCACTCGCGCCGAGCAGCGACGCCTCTCCGGCATGCGCATCGGCGTCATCGGACTGTCCGTCGGCAACGCGGCGGCGGTCACGATGGCCCTCGAAGGTGTGGGCGGCTTCTTCCGGCTCGCCGATTTCGACACGCTCGAAATGACGAACCTCAATCGGATCAGGGCCGGCCTGCCGGACCTCGGAGTGGAGAAGACCGTTCTGTCCGCGCGGCAGATGGCCGAGATCAACCCGTACCTGGACATCGAGCGCTACCCGCACGGGGTGCGGCGGGACACCGTCGACGACTTCCTTCTCGCGGGCGGCAAGCTGGACCTCCTCGTCGAGGAGTGCGACGACCTGCACGTCAAGGTCGCCGTACGGGAGCGCGCACGCGCGCACGGCATCCCGGTGCTCATGGACACGAGCGATCGAGGTCTTCTGGACGTCGAGCGCTTCGACCTGGAGCCCGATCGGCCGATCCTCCACGGCCTGCTGGGCGACGTCCGGGCCGAGGATCTGGACGGGCTGGCGGCCGAGGACAAGATCCCCATCGTGCTGGCCCTCCTCGGTGAACGGCTGCTGAGCCCGCGCATGGTCGCCTCGCTCCCCGAGATCGGCAAGACGATCAGCAGCTGGCCTCAACTCGCCTCCGGAGTCTCACTCGGCGGAGGCATCGTCACGGACGCCGCGCGCCGCCTCCTCCTCGGGGAGCCCGTCGCCTCCGGCCGGTACTACGTGGACCCCGGCACACTCGTCACGGACGACCATCGGATGTACGGAGATCCCGCCGCGTCCGCTCCCGCGCTCGAACCCTCGACGGTCGCCGGTGCGGAGGTCGGTTACGGGCGTTGACCCGGAGAACTCGGGTTCAAGGATCTTCTCGGCCTACGCGCCGCCCACTCGCCGTGGCGGAGATCCACGTGACACGCCCCGGTCTAGCCGTGGGTGGACTCGAAGGCCAGCGCGGCGTCCAGGAGGAGGGATCCGGCACCGAGGAGGGCCGCGTCCCGGCCGACGCGGGTGACGGCGATCTCCAAGTCGCGCGTGGCGAGAGGTAGGCAGCGCTCGTAGACGGCGGCTCGGATCGCGGAGATGAGCGGTTCGGCCGCGGAGAGGCTGCCACCGACCACGATGGCGTCAGGGTTGAAGAAGTTCACCAGCACGGTGAGCACCTCGCCGATGAGGCGCCCGGCGTTCCTGACCAGCGCCGTCGCCTCGGGTACGCCGTCGTCGACGGAGGTCACGATGCCCGCGGGCCGTCGTACGGTGATGCCCTGCTCGGCCAGGGCGCTCATCAGCGCGGCTCCGCTGGCGTAGGCCTCCAGGCAGTCGGAGTGCCCGCAGGAGCAGGTGACGGAGGAGTCCGTCCTGACCCGGACGTGGCTGATGTCGCCCGCCGCCCCTCGTCCCCTGTGCAGGCGGCCCTCGACGATGACCCCGCACCCTATGCCGGTGCCCGCTTTCAGGACCATGAGGTTGTCGCAGCCGGGCCAGGCGCGGGCCTCGCCGATGGCCATGAGGTTGGCGTCGTTCTCCACGAGGACCGGCAGGTCGTACCGCCTGCCCAGATGCTCGGCGACGGGGAAGTTGTTCCAGCCGGGCATGCGCGAGGGGGACACCACGCGACCGCTGGCCGGGTCCACGGGACCGGGGATCCCGGTGCCGATCCCGCGCAGCGGGACGACGGAGGAGCCGTCCCTCCCGTGGCGCTCCAGCAGTTCGTCGAACACGTCCGCCATCCAGTCCAGAACCGCCTCGGGGCCCCGGTTGATGTCGCAGGGGTGCTCCTCGATGACCAGCGGGGTGCCGCTGAGGTCGAGCAGGCCGAGGCGGACGTGGTGCGCCCCGAGGTCGGCCACCGCCAGCAGTCCGGCGGTGGGGCTGAGCCGCAGCCGCCGTGGCCGCCGCCCGCCGCGGGAGGCTCCGGATCCCTCCTCGACGAGCAGGCCGGAATCGATCAGTTCCTCGACGCGCAGGGAGACGCTGGAGGCCGCCAGACCGGAGAGGCGGGCGAGCTCCGCCCGGGACTCGGCGTGGCCGCCCGCGACCAGGCGCAGGAGGTCTCCTTGAGCCCCTCGTACGGGCAGTCGCTCTTTGCCTGACATGAACAGAGGAATACCACGGCTGTACTTAGTGCGGCAATGTGTTGACTTGCGTGAGAATCGTCCATTACGGTCCGTTTAATCTTCGATCTCGAAGGAAGATGGCCGATGATCCAGATACAAGCACTGAACAAATGGTTCGGTGATCATCATGTTCTCCACGATGTCGACCTCGAAGTGGCGCAGGGCGAAGTCCTCGTGGTGATCGGCCCCTCGGGATCCGGCAAGTCCACCCTGTGCCGCTGCTTGAACCGGCTGGAGAGCGCGAGTTCCGGCACCATCCGCATCGACGGAGTGCCGGTTCCCGAGGAGGGCCGCGAACTGGCCAGGCTCCGGGCCGACGTCGGGATGGTGTTCCAGTCCTTCAACCTCTTCCAGCACAAGACCGTCCTGGAGAACGTCGTGCTCGCGCCGATGAAGGTGCGCGGCGTCGGCCGCGCCGAGGCGGAGCGGACCGCGCGGGACCTGCTGGAACGCGTCGGCATCGCCGAGCAGGCCGGCAAGCTGCCCGCACGCCTGTCCGGTGGGCAGCAGCAGCGGGCAGCCATCGCCCGGGCGCTCGCCATGCGCCCCAAGGTGATGCTCTTCGACGAGCCCACCTCGGCGCTCGACCCCGAGATGGTCGGCGAGGTCCTCGACGTCATGGCCGGGCTCGCCGCGGACGGCATGACCATGGTCGTCGTCACCCACGAGATGGGGTTCGCCCGCAGGGCCGCCGACCGCGTGGTGTTCATGGACGGCGGCCGGATCGTCGAGACAGGCCGGCCGGACACGTTCTTCGAAGCTCCAAGGACGGACCGGGCCAGGGACTTCCTGGCCAAGGTACTCACTCACTGATCGCAAAGGATGGTGGGCACGATGGTGGTGTCCATGAAGCGGGTGGCCGCTGTCGCCGCCGTGTCGATGATCGGCCTGTCCGCCTGCTCCGGCACGGGCTCGGGTAGTCCGGCGGTGCCGGGCGAGACGGGAGGAGCCGCCGAGGGCGCCGGTGTGCTCGCCAACGCGCCGGTGGCCGCGGCCGCCGACATCCTGCCCGGCTCCACGATGGAGAAGATCAAGCAGCGGGGCGAGCTGATCGTCGGCGGGTCGCTCGACGCACCCCTGTTGTCGCAGCAGAACCCGGTGACCGGCGAGGTCGAGGGATTCGACGCCGACATGGGCAAGGCCCTCGCCACGTACATCATCGGCGAGCCCAAGGTGAAGATCGTCAACTCGGCTTCCGAGACCCGTGAGGCGCTGCTGAGCAACGGCACCGTCGACGTGGTCTTCCAGACCTACACGATCACGCCTGAGCGGGCCGAGCAGGTCGCCTTCGCCGGGCCGTACTACTCGTCCGGCCTGACCATCGCGGTCAAGAAGGGGACGACGGGCATCGCCAAACCGGAGGACCTCAACGGCAAGACCGTCATCGCGGGAGCCAACACCCCGGCCATCCCGGCCATCAAGAAGCTCGCCCCGCAGGCCGAGATCGTGACGTTCGGAAGCGACCCCGAGTGCATCCAGGCGCTCAAGCAGGATCGCGGCGTCGCCTACGTCCAGGACGAGACCCTCCTGATCGCCGACGCGCAGAAGGACCCGGCGGTGGAGGTCGTCGGCAGCCCCTTCACGACCGATCCGTACGGCATCGGCCTCAAGCACGGTGACGACCAGTTCAAGAAGTTCGTCAACGACTGGCTGAAGAAGACCCAGAGCGCCGGTGTCTGGCAGGGGATCTGGAAGAACTCCATCGGCACGGTCGTCCAGGGCGAGGCCCCGGCCCCGCCGCAGATCGGATCGGTTCCGGGTTCCTGATGTCCGTGCTCCTGGATCACCTTCCCGAGTTCTGGGAGGGGCTGGTCGTGACGCTCCAGCTCACCGCGGCCTCGTTCGCCGGCGCCGCGGTGCTCGGGCTCGTCGTCACCTCCATGAGGGTCAGCCCGGTCGCGGTCCTGCGCGGGATCGGCACCGCGTACGTCGAGACCTTCCAGAACCTGCCCCTCCTGGTGCTCCTGGTGCTCGCCGTGTTCGGCCTGCCGGAGATCGGGATCAAGGCGGATCTGCTGGTCACCGCCGTCGTGGTCATCGCGGTCTACGAGGCCGCCTACATCGCCGAGGCGCTGCGCTCCGGCGTCAACGCCGTCTCCGCCGGCCAGGGTGAGGCGGCCCGCGCGCTCGGGCTGACCTTCGGCCAGTCGCTGCGCCACGTGGTCCTGCCGCAGGCGCTGCGCACGGTGATCCAGCCGCTGGGCAACGTCTTCATCGCCCTGACGATGAACACCTCGCTCGCGGCGGCCGTCGGCGTGGTCGACCTGACCGCGGCGGCCAACCGCGTCAACCTCATCGAGGCCCAGCCGATCCCGATCTTCGTCGGGGCGGGCCTGGCCTACGCGCTGATCGCCGCCTGTGTCGGCCTCGTCACCGGCCGGCTCGAACGACGGTTGGTGACGGCCGGATGAGCGATCTCCTCTTCGACGCGCCCGGACCGCGCGCCCGCCGTAGGATCCGGATCGCGACCGTGGTCGGCACGGTCGCGATCCTGGGGCTCCTCGCGCTGGCCGTCCGCCAGTTCGCCGCGGGCGGCCAGCTCGATCCGGAGCGCTGGCAGCCGTACGCGACGTGGCCGATGTGGCGTTACCTGCTCGGAGGCCTGTGGTCCACGGTGCTGGCGGCGGTCGTCGCGGCGGCGCTCGCCATGGCGGCCGGACTGGCACTGGCGCTGGGCAGGTTGTCTCGCCGCCGCTGGGTGCGCCTGCCCGCGGCCGCCTACATCGAGGCCGTACGGACCATCCCGGCGCTGCTCCTCGTCTACGTCGTGTTGTTCGCCCTGCCCCGATACGGGGTGGACCTGCCCCTGTTCTGGAAGCTCGTCGTGCCGCTCGCGGTGTCGAACGCGGCGGCGTTCGCGGGGGTCTTCCGGGCCGGAATCCTGTCCGTCGACAAGGGGCAGGGCGAGGCGGGTCTGGCCGTCGGGCTCACGCACGGCCAGACCATGCGCATGATCGTGCTGCCGCAGGCGGCCCGGCGCGTGCTGCCCTCCATCGTCAGCCAGTCGGTCGGCCTGCTGAAGGACACGTCGCTCGGCTTCGTGGTCAGCTACGCCGAACTGCTCTACAGCGGCAAGGTCCTGGCGGCCTACAACGGCCTGCTCATCCAGACCTACATCGTCGTGGCGCTGGTCTACCTGGCGATCAACGGGTCGTTGTCGAAGCTCGCCCGCGTCCTCGAAGCCCGTACTCAGGAGACCCGCGCAGTCGCGGCCGACCGATCACGAAGGAGCATCGCCCGTGCCTGAACCGTCTGGGCCCGAACCGTCTGGGCCCGAACCGTCTGTGCCCGAACCGTCTGTGCCCGAACCGTCTGTGCCCGGACTCGTCCCGCTCGCCGAGGTGGTGCGTTCCGGATTCACGGAGAGCCTGCACTTCGGCAGCGCCGTGGGCCTCGCGCCTGACGGCACCGCGGCCGTCGCCCTCGGCCTGGCCGGTGCGCCGATACTGCCGCGCTCGTCGGCCAAACCGCTGCAGGCGCTGGCGTGCCTTTCGGCCGGAGCCGATCTGTACGGGCCCCGCCTGGCCATCGCCGCCGGCAGCCACACGGGAGAGGACGTCCACGTACGGCTGGTCGCCGAGATGCTCGACGCGGTGGGGCTCGGGTTCGACGCGCTCCGCTGCCCCGCCGACTGGCCGGAGGACGAGGCCACTCGGCACGGGCTGATCCGCGAGGGCATGAGCGCGTCTGCCGAGCGCATGAACTGCTCGGGCAAGCACGCCGCGATGCTCGCCGCCTGCGCGGCCTCCGGCTGGCCGACCGGCACCTACCTCGACGCGGCGCATCCCCTGCAGCGCAGGGTGCGCGAGGTGGTCGAGGAACTGTCGGGGGAGGAGGTGGCCCACGTCGCGGTGGACGGCTGCGGGGCGCCGCTGTTCGGGATGTCACTGACCGGGCTGGCGCTGGCCGTCCAGCGCATGGTGCTGGCCGAGCCGGGAACCGCGCCGAGGGCGGTCGCCGACGCGATGCGCGAGCATCCCGAGTACGTCGGCGGCACCGGCCACCCCAACACCTCCCTGATGCGGGCGCTGCCGGGAGCGGTGGCGAAGGGCGGGGCCGAGGGGGTGCTCGTCGTCGCTCTGGCCACAGGACACGCGGCAGCGGTCAAGGTCGTCGACGGCAGCCCTCGGGCGACGAACGCCATCGCGTTGGCCGTGCTGAAGGCGGCGGGCGGCGACGTCACGGCGGCGGCGGGCTTCGAGCGCGTCCCGGTGCTGGGCGGGGGCGCCCCCGTCGGTGAAATCCACGCTTTGGAGGGGATATGAGCCTTACCTACGAGGTCTGCATCGACAGCACCGCGGGCGCTCTGGCGGCGGAACGGGCCGGCGCGCATCGGGTGGAGCTGTGCTCGGCGTTGTTCGAGGGCGGTCTCACGCCCACCCTGGGGGTGGTGGAGGCGACCATCGCCGCGGTCTCGGCGATCCGCGTCCATGTGATCGTCCGTCCCAGAGGAGGCGACTTCGTCTACGACGAGTACGAGATCGCGGCCATGGAACGCGACGTGGCGGCCATCGGGAACGCGGGCGCGCACGGCGTGGTGATAGGGGCGCTCACCCTGTCCGGAGAGGTGGACGTCGAGGTCGTCAAGCGGCTCATCGGCGCCGCCGGGGGACTTTCCGTCACCTTCCACCGGGCGTTCGACATGACCGCCGATCCGTTCGCCGCACTCGACACGCTCGCCCCGCTGGGCGTCGACCGGGTGCTCACCTCGGGCCAGGACACCACCGCCCTCGAAGGCGCGCCGCTGATCGCCTCGCTCGTCGAACACGCGGGGGACCGGATGATCATCATGCCCGGCGGCGGCATCACCCCGCGCAACGTGCGCCGTGTGGTCGCGGCCACCGGAGCCAAGGAGATCCACTTCGCCGCGCTGGTGGACGCCCCCAGCCCCGCCGTGTACCGCAACCCCCACCCGTTCATGGGCGGCGAACTGCGCCAGCCCGAGTACGCGCGCCGGGTCACCTCGCCCGGCGTCGTCGGTGACGTGATCGCCGCTTCCGGGACGTGAGGGCGTTCGAGTTCGCCGGGCCGTTCACCGGGACCACCTCGAAGCCAGGGAGGCGAGGCCCTCGCCGAGGCCGCCGAGCCAGCAGGCGGGATCGTGGCCCCCGTTGTACTCGGTGTAGGTCACGTCGTAGCCCTTGTCGAAGAGCGTCCGGGCGAAGCGCCGGTTCTCCTCCAGCAGCAGCCATTCGAGCCTGCCCGCCTCCACGTGGAAGCGGACCGGCAGCCGCGCAGCCCCGGCGTACCGCCGGGTCAGCCACTCCGGATCCTCGTCGCTCCACCAGTACGACCCCGACTGCGAGAGCACGTTGCCGAACCGCTCCGGCGCGATGAGCGCCGCGTACGAGGAGGTGAGCCCGCCGAGGCTCTGGCCCGCGATGACGGTGCGGGCGGGATCGGCCGTCGCCCCCCACTCGCGCCCGGCCCACGGCAGCAGCTCGTCGGCCAGCCAACGGACGAACGGCTCGTGGCACGCCATGTCGCGCAGCCGGGCCGGCCGGTCCACCGCGTCGGGCAGCACGGCGACGGCCGGCGGTATCCGCCCGTCCGCGATCAGGTTGTCCAGCGTCGGCGCGATCCGGCCGGCCCAGGTGTCCCCGTCCAGGAGGACCAGGACGGGGTGGTCGCCCGTGCTCGCGTCGTGCCCGGGCGGGGTGTAGACCCAGACCCGCCGTCCCGCGACCCCGGCCTCGTGGATCCGTCCCTCCGGCGTCCCCGGACGCCGGGCCCGGTACGGCTGGGCGGGCGCGAGCGGCAGTTCCAGCAGGGAGGAGGGGCCGCGGCCGAGCTGCCCGGGGACGGTCTCGGGATTGCCGGGATCGGGCAGCGCGGTCTCCATGACCCGCCGCCAGGAGTTCCGGTCCGTCGCCGGGATCTGAGTGCAGGGCAGGATCTGGTACGAGGCGCGCAGGTCCTCGTCCAGCTCGTAGGTCAGGGTGAGCAGGTCGCCGCCCGCCTCCCCGGTCATCACGTGGCGGCTGATGTCGCCCGCGTGCCGGTCCCTGTCGGTGATCGTGTTGATCAGGACGACCGCCCGTTCTCCGGGGGACCCAGCCTGCCAGAGGAAGGTCACGCGACGCTTCCCCCGGATCGGAGACGGTTCGACGAGCGGCGTCACCCGGTGGTCCGCCGGACTCGTCGTCGTGATCGTCGTCGGGTTCTCTGATGGCATTTCACGACCTCCGGTCGGTGAGCAGGGTCCACAGAAGGAAGGGGCCGCCGAGCACGCTCGTCACGACGCCCACCGGGATCTCGGCGCCGTCGACGGCGATCCGGCCGCGCCGGTCAGCATCGGGACCACCGCGAGGACGGGAATCGCCGCCGCGAGCAGCCCGAAGGTGAGACGGGAACTCCGGGGTGCGCAAACATAAGGTGAGGCTAACCTAAATAAAATAAGGCTTTCCTAATCCCGGACGGGGCGTCCCATGTTCTCGTCGCGGCGCTCGGCGGCTGACCCGCCCGGCGTCCGGCCCTTTCGCGGTCCTTCCGGGCATGCCATGTCAGACCGGGAGCCGGTCGCGATCTCCGGCCAGGAGGGACCGCATGACAGGACGCGGTGCCCTGCCGGCCGGCGGAGGCGATCAGCAGGGGAAAGCCGATTCTCCGCCCGCTGTCACAGCGCCGGAGCGAGGTCGGGGAGTGCGTCGCCGATCTGCCCGCGGCGCAGGCGGGCCTGCTTGGGCATGTTCCAGCCGAGGACGGCGGTGATCGCTTCGTCGCGGTGGTAGACCGCGACGAAGCGGCGACCGGCCAGGTCGCCGTCCACGACGGTCACCTCGGCGTCGGCGGACGGCGTCCCGTGGACGTGGATCCTGGCGTCGAACTGGTCGGTCCAGAAGTAGGGCACGGGCCGGTAGGGCTGGTCGTCGCCGAGGATGTTGGCCGCGACGACGGTGGCCTGTTCGGTGGCGTTGGTCCGGTTCTCCAGCCGGATCAAGGCGTCCAGTGTGACGTGGTGCCAGCGGGCCACGTCACCGGCCGCGTAGATGCCCTCGGCCGCGCGGCAGCGTGAGTCGCACACCAGCCCGTTGTCCACCCGCAGGCCGCTGCCGGTGAGCCAGCCGGTCGCCGGGTCGGCACCGACCGCGACCACGACCACGTCGGCGGGCAGCACCTCGCCGGTGTCCAGGCGCACGCCCGTGACCCGCCCGTGATGCCCGGTGAGCCCGCTGACTCCGGCGCCGAGCCGCAGGCGGACCCCGCGCTCGGTGTGCAGGTCGGCGAGCAGTCCCGCGACCACCGGTCCGAGCTGGCCGGCCAAGGGTGCCGGTTGGGGACCGGCCATGGTGACGGCCAGCCCCATGCCTCGCGCGGTGGCGGCGATCTCGGCGCCGAGCACCCCGTCACCGACGACCACGAGCCGCGAGGAAGCCGGCAGGTCAGCGCGCAGCGCCACGGCGTCGTCCAGCGTGCGCAGCGTGTGGACCCCGGCCAGTCCGGCCTGCCCGGCGAGCGTTCGGGGCCGCAGTCCCGTGGCGACGACGACGGCGTCGGCGCGCAGGGCGCGCCCGGACGCGGTGTGGACGGTACGCGTCTCGGTGTCCAGGCCGACGGCCGGGTCGGCGAGAAGGAACTCGGCCTCCAGCGCCGACAGGGCCGCCTGCGGCCGCAGCCGAGCACGTTCGGGATCCCAGGCGCCGGCCAGGACCTGTTTGGACAGCGGCGGCCGGTCGTACGGCAGGTGCGGCTCGGCGCCCAGGACGGTCAGGCGGCCCTGGTAGCCCTTGCGGCGCAACGCTTCGGCGGTGGACAGCCCGGCGGCGGAGGCGCCGACCACCAGAACGCCGGAGGGAGCGGTCACGCGCTCTCGCTCAGCTCGATGGCGGCCGCGGGGCAGACGGCGGCGGCCTCGCGCACCGCCGCGTGCAGGTGCTCGGACGGCTCCGCCTCCAGCAGGATCACGACACCGTCGTCGTCGCGCTGGTCGAACACCTCCGGCGCGAGCAGCACGCACTGGCCGGCGCCGCAGCACTTGGCCTCGTCCACATTGATCTTCATGGTGGGGTTCCTCTCTGTTTCAGGTCGTCTCCGCGTCCGGTGTGACGGGCGCCGCCCACAGCCCGACGATCGCGTCGACCAGTCCGGTTCCGGCGCTGTGCCAGCTGGAGCGCGGCGTCGGACCGCCGTCGGCCAGAGCGCGTTCGCGGTCGGCGCACACGTGCATCATCAGCTGACGCGTCATGTCCCCGCGTTCGGCGCGCACCTCGACCGGCAGCTCGGGAAGGCATCGGCTCAGCCCGTCGAGGATCTGGAGGAGCGTGGGGGAGGTGAGAGCCTCGTCGATCATGATTGCGCGCAGCGCGGGGTCCGTCATCACCTGGGCGCCGAACCGGGCGAACCAGGTGGGGTTGCCGAGGGCGGCCAGATGCTCGGTGATCGGGTGCACCAGACAGGCCACCCAGTCCCGCAGCTCGGCGGAGTCGCCGACCTCGGCCAGCATCCGCCGGCGTATGCGTTCCATATGCTCGGCGTGCTTGCGCACGATCGCACGCACCAGGTCCGCTTTCGTACCGAAGTGGTAGCCGACCGCGGCGTTGTTGCCCTGTCCGGCGGCCTCGCTGACCTGGCGGTTGGACACGGCGAACACCCCGTGCTCGGCGAACAACCGCTCCGCCGCCGTCAGAATCTGCTCCCGCGTCGCACTGACCCGCTCGGCTCGAACAGTCCTGTCGGTCATGGCTACCAGCGCACGAGTACTTCGCGCAGGCCGCCGACGACCAGCCCGTCCACCCGCTGCAGGTCCTCCGCCGCGACGGCCAGCTCCAGGGAGGGGAGCCTGCGCAGCAGCACCTCGAGCACGACCTGGAGCTCGGTGCGGGCCAGCGCCTGACCCAGGCACGAGTGCGCCCCGGAGCCGAAGGCCAGGTGCGGGTTCGGGCTGCGGCCCAGATCCATCTCGTCGGCGCCGTCGAAGACACTCTCGTCGCGGTTGGCCGCGGCCATGCTGCATATCACCGTCGTGCCGCGCGGTAGCACCGTCCCGCCGACCTCGGCCTCCTCGCCGAGATAGCGCGGCATGCCGAAGCCGGGGTTGGCGTCGAAGCGCAGCGCCTCCTCCACCGCCGAGCGCACCAGCGACCGGTCGGCCAGCAACCGCTCCCATCGGGCGCGGTCGGCCAGCAGCATGCCGACCATCTTGCCGATCATGTTCGCCGTGGTCTCGTGCCCGGCCACCAGCAGCGCCATGCCCGTGGCCAGCAGTTCGACGTCGGACAGCCGGCCGCCGTCGGCGTCCGACTCCTTGATCAGCTCGCTGAGCAGGTCCTCGCTCGGCTGCGCCCGCTTGGCGGCGACGTGGTCGGCCATGTACTGGATGAACTCGGCCTGTGCCGCGTCGATCTCCGTCTGGCCGTAGCGGGTGAGGTTGAGCAGCGTGTCGGACCAGTAGGCGAACCTGTCCCGGTCGGCGGCGGGCACCCCCAGCAGGTCGCAGATCACGTACACCGGCAGCGGGAAGCCCAGGCACGCCTTGAGATCGGCCGGCTGGTCATGCTTGATCATGTCGTCGATGAGCTGCTCGGCCATCTCCGCCATCACGGGCCGCAGCGCGGCCATCCGCTTGGCCGTGAACCACTTGCCGACCAGCCGCCGCCACCGCTGGTGCCCCTCGCCGCTGTCGGGGATCACCTGCGCCATGTCGGTGCTGAACAGCCCGCCCGACTCGTTGTCCGACAGTCGCGCCGCGTCGTCCGCGTTCAGCAACCGGGTGAAGCGCGGGTCGGCCAGCACCTGCTTGACGTCGTCGTAGCGGGTGAGCAGCGTCGCCTCGTCGCCACTGGGCAGCTTCACTCGCGCCACCGGGCACCGCTGCCGCAACGCCGCCCACTCCGCCGGCGGTTCGAGCGCCGCCTCGCTGGGAATCGGGTAGCTCAGTACCTGCTCACCGTCACCTGGACTCACTGCGGCCCCCTCCGGTCTGACTGCCAGTTGGCTGTCAGTCAACTCGGGTGGTTAGCTTAAGTCAAGCAGTTGACTTAAAGCCTGGGCCAAGGTTCGTTCCCGCGACCGCCAAGACGCGTGAGCCGCCGGGACGCAGGCCGCGCGATGCCGGGTCGGATCCGGCAATCGCTCAGTGCTCATGAACAAACTGAGGGCGAATCCACCACACCCTGGCGAGGCACATGCAATCGCACCAGACTGTGATCAAACGCCCTCAAAGAGCCCCGTGCCGGGCATGGGGGTGCCGGAGAGCGCGCGGTCGCCGTTCAGGAGCCAGTCCAGAGTGGCCGGGGTCGCGTCGAAGTGACCCGCGTGGCCCGCGTCGGGCTGGACGATCAACGTCGCGGTCGGGATACGGGCGCCGAGCCAGCGGGCGTGGGCGGCCGGTACGACCTGGTCCAGTTCGCCGTGCCAGAGCCGGACCGGCGCGGTGATGGTCGCGGGGTCGAAACCCCACGGGTTCCCGAACAGGGCCATGACGTCGTCGACCCAGCCGTCGATGCCGGGGCGGACGGCTTCGGCGTACGCGGCGGCGAGCATGGCACTGATCTCGGGACGGGTGAGGACGGCGGCCTCGGTCACGGGCAGCCGCGGCGGGCCGGACGAGTTCGCCCCCAGGTGGGCCGCCATCGCCTCGCGGTCCTGCAGGGCGACGGCGGCGCTGCGGACGTTGCCGTCCATCATCCCGGCGGTCCAGTCGAGCCCGTCGGCGTCGCGCGGTGCCAGAGCGGCGAGCGAGGCCACCCGAGTGACGCGGTCGGGGTGACGAGCCGCGAACGCCAGCGCGTGCGGGCCGCCGCCCGAGACTCCGTAGACGGCGAAGCGGTCGAAACCGAGGGTGTCGGCGACGACGGCGATGTCGTCGGCGCCGTCCGCCACGCGGCGTCCGGGCCGTGGGGTGGAGCCGCCGAACCCCGGCCGGTCAAAGGTGATCAGCCGGATGCCGAGCCCGGTGAACACGGAGTCGTCCG
Organism: Microtetraspora sp. AC03309; assembly: GCF_020826795.1. Classification (NCBI taxonomy): domain Bacteria; kingdom Bacillati; phylum Actinomycetota; class Actinomycetes; order Streptosporangiales; family Streptosporangiaceae; genus Microtetraspora; species Microtetraspora sp. AC03309. The sequence goes on from NZ_JADDIL010000055.1 coordinate 54,145, forward strand.
GGTGTCGAGCCAGCCGCCCCATCGGGCTGCCGTGCAGGGAGAAGACCGGGGTGCCGTCCGGGACCCCCCACTCCTCCACAGCGAGGAGACGGCCGTCCGCGGTGCTCACCTCACGCATGCCGGGAAACTACAGCCCAGGCCGGACCGCATGATCGTTGTTTCGTTCTGGGCGGATTCGCGGTGGCGACGAGCGGGCCTCGGGGCGTTGGCAGCGCTGACCGACCGCGTCCGGGCGCGCCTGACTCAAGGAGCCGGACGCGCCACCTCGACCATGCCGCCCGAGCCTGAAGGCGTCAAAGAAGCGTGAGCGCCTTGGCCACGCCCGGGTCGCGCCCGGTGGCCGAATCAAGGGCGGTCATGGGGGCGTAGTGGTCGACCGGTACGCCGATCGTGTCGACGGTCTCGCGGGCGGGCCCGAGGTGCCGGACCTTGGGCAGCAACAGGAGGCTGCCGTCGTTGAGGAGGTAGGCTTCGGCGGGGCCGGAGACGGCTCCCGCGGTGCGGGTTCCGATGAGGGTGCCCAGGTTGTTGTCCTTGACGGCCGCGCTGAAGTCCTCGCAGGCCGAGGCGCATCTCCGGTCGGCGAGGACGACGAGGCGCAGGCCGAGCAGCGCTACGGTGTCGTCGGTCCGGTTGGGCACGCAGTCTCCCTTGAGCGGGCAGAAGTAGCTGGTGACCTTGCCGTGTGCGAACGCGCCGAGCAGTCGCGTCACCTCGCGGGGCGACCCGCCGCCGTTGCCGCGCAGATCGAGGACCACTGCCGTCGGTTTGCCCTTCAGCTTGGCGATGACCTGGTCGGCGGCGCCTTCGAAGAATCCGGGCAGTTGGACGTACACGACGCCGCCGGGAAGCGCCTTCGATGTCACCGTCGTAGCCTGCCTCGTTATGGGCCCCTCCTTGAGGTCGACGGTGCGGGTCCGGCCCGTCGTAGGGCGCTTGAGCGTGAGTTTCACCGGGTTGGTGGCGAAGGCTTCGACGATGCTCTGGTTCACGGTGTTCCCGGTGAACGCCGGCACGCCGTTGGCCTTGACGATGATGTCGCCGGGTCTGATGCCGGCCTTGGCGGCGGGGCTGCCGGGCAGGACGCTGGTGATGAACAACGGGGGCTTGGCCGCCGGGTCGAGTTGCTGGCCCTGTTGGGCCGATATGCCCACGATGCCCGTTCCGGTCGGCCCGCCTTCCGGCGAGGGAGTCGGCCTGACCGCGCGGGCGTGGTTGTCGTGCAGTCCGGCGACCATCGCGGTGATCGCGGCGCGCAGCGCGGACAGGTCACCGGCGCCGAGGACTTTCGCGAAGGCGGCCCAGTCGATGTCGCGGTTCCCGGTCAGCTCGGGCAGCCGGAGGTCGGCCCGATCGGCGTCGCGCCGCATCAGGTCCTGGGTATAGGCGGAGAAGGCGCTCTTCAGCAGCACCTTCGGATCCATGGCCGGACCGCTGTAGTAGTTGTCCAGCACGCAGAAGTACGCCTGCCGGAGCGTGCTCACCGATGTCGGCGGCGCCGACTCCGGAGGTGGCGCGGTGGCGGCGGCGCAGCGCTCGCCTGAGGTGGTGGCCGGGGAGGACGCGGGCGCGGACATAGAGCAGGCCGCCATCAGGACGGCGGCGCAGAGGGTTTTGATCATGGCGCCATGGTGGCCGGAAGCGGGTTACACGGCCGTGAATGGATCCGTAACGCCGCTGTTACCCCGATTCGGGTACGAACGTCGCTCTGCGAGTTCCGGTGGCCGAAGACGAACGAGACCTGGCCGATCTTGTGGCGGTGGGGTCGCGCCGCCACGCCATGGCAGTCGACGTGGTGGACGACGGGGCCGCCGCGCGGATCGACGCTCAGACGGCCGGGCGACCGGCGCCGAATGCGTAACGGTTCCGATCTGCCGATTCAAGGTTGTTCGCAAGGTTTGTCCAGGGTCGGCCGCGCATCGTCGTCTACGAACCGGGATGGGGTCGCCGACGGATCCACTCCCGGACCGAGGTGACCGACTGTTGCCAACGAAGGAGATCCCATGAAGCGCACGTTGCTACGCCTGACGGCCGCCGTGCTGTTCGCCGTGTCCGCCACTGCCGGTGGGGTGGTCGTCGCATCGTCCGCGTCGGCCGATATGGCCCACTGCTGCTGATGAACACGCCGTGAGGAAAAGCGCCTTTGAGCGGGAGGCGCAGCGGGCGCCGAAGGTCCTGTCAGCGCCCCGCCGAAGGCGCTTTTCACGTTCAGGAACGGGGGCCGGCGACCGCGGGACCGTAGCCGTTGGGTTCTCCCCGCTCCTGGCGCGATCACCTCTCAGAGCATGTCACCGACCGCATTGATCAGCAGGCGGTACCGGTGCGGCGGCTACCCGGATTCGCCCGCATTACTCCGGCCTTCAGGCCAGGGGTGAAGCGGACTCTCCCGCGCATAGCGGGGTGTTGTACCGTCCTTGGGGCCGCCCGGCCGATCACCGCCCCGGTCGTCGGCCGCGGCACCGGGCGGCTCCCGACCGAACGCGAGAGGACGGAGCGTCTATGTCGATTCGGCTGATCGGCGCCAACCCCGGCCTGACAGTTTCCGATGGAGGGCGGCGCGTGGCGTTCGCCTCCGTCTGGCGCGCCGACTGGTCGCAGGCCGGGAGCGGCAGGGCGGTCGTGCTGTGGCATGAGGGCCGCACCAGGGCGCTGGGCCCCGACCCGACGCTGGCCCTCTGGCTGGCCGAGGAGTTCACCCGGCACTTCCCCGAGGTGGCGGGCCTGCACTGGCCCGAGCCCGAGGTCACCGTCGCGCCAGTGGACATGGACCTGGACCTCACCGCCGGCCTGCGGGCTTCGGCGGCCGACGTGACCGTGACGATCGACGGGCCCCCGCTGGAGCGGCGCGCCTGCCGGGTCGAGGACTTCGACCTCGGCGGGATCCCGCACCTGCTGACCAACGTCTACATGCCCTGCCCGGCTGGCACGCTGGCTGTCGGCGGCGTCCCGGTGGCGGGGGACGCGACGCACGCGTTCCTCGCCGACGCCGAGGTCTGGAGCGGCCCGGCCTCTGGGTGACCGTCCCGATTCGTCGCCGACGCGCGCTCGGGTGACCGTGGGCCGGTCGGTTTCCTTTATGTGGTGGATGAGACACGGGTGGACGGGTCTTGCCGGCGTTGACTATGGTGTGGCCCATGTCCAGTCCTGAGGCGTCAAGACGCTAGCCACCGGTCCTTCGGTGGCTTCCTGTGATGTCACGCGGCAGCGCCGTCCCTGAGGCCGCGCGCCCTTTCGTCACCCTCGCCGCCGGATCACCGTCGTACGGACTGACTCTTTCCGGGAGTGCCGCCACCTCCGCCACCGTCGTGGTGCCGCGGTGTCGTGCCGAACCCGGCCTCTCCTTTCACGCGGTAGCGCCCGCGCGCCCTGGATGTACGCCCGAAAACGGGCCGGTTCGGGGTTGCGTGGTGGCGCGCCGCGTCCCCTTGTGATGCTTTTCCGACGCGGCCGTGGAGTTTCCGCTCATGCCCTTCGCCATCTACATCCTCGGACTGGCGGTATTCGCCCAGGGAACGTCCGAGTTCATGCTGTCCGGACTGGTTCCGGACATCGCCAGTGAACTGAATGTGTCCATCCCGGCCGTTGGCGCGCTGACGTCCGCCTTCGCCGCAGGAATGATCGTCGGCGCCCCGCTGATGGCGGTCCTCAGCCTGCGCTGGCCACGAAGGCGGGCGCTGCTCGTCTTCCTGGTCGCGTTCATGTTCGTGCATGTCGCCGGCGCGGTCACCACCAGCTTCTCCGTGCTCCTGGTGACCCGGGTCCTCGGAGCGCTGGCCAACGCCGGTTTCCTCGCCGTGGGGCTCGCGACGGCGACCGGCATGGTCCCGCAGAACGCCAAAGGCCGGGCCACCTCCGTCCTGCTCGGCGGTATCACGCTCGCGTGCGTCGCCGGTGTGCCCGCCGGTGCCGCGCTCGGTCAGACGCTCGGCTGGCGGTCGGCGTTCTGGGCCGTAGCCCTGATCTCCCTGCCCGCCGTCGTCGCCGTGATGCGCTCGGTGCCCGACACCGTGCGGGCGACCGGCGACCCGGACGAGGCCCGTCCCCACGCACGGCGCGAACTACGGGCACTGCGCGAGCCGCGCCTGCTGGTCGTTCTTGTGTTGGCCGCGCTGGTGAACGCCGCCACCTTCTGCACCTTCACGTACCTGACGCCGCTGGTCACCGACGTGAGTGGCTTCTCGGAGGGCTGGGTGCCGGTGACGCTGGCGCTGTTCGGTCTCGGGTCGTTCGCCGGAGTGACCATCGGCGGCCGCCTGTCCGACACGCGGCCGATGCTGGTCCTGATCCCGGGTGGGATCGCCCTGCTCGCCGGATGGGCGCTCTTCGCGCTCACAGCCGGCAGCCCGATCGTCACGTTCCCGCTCACCGTTGTCCAGGGGACCCTGTCGTTCGCCGTCGGCTCGACCCTGATCGCCCAGGTTCTGTACGCGGCGCCCCGGGCGCCCTCGCTCGGCGGCTCCTTCGCGACCGCGGCTCTCAACGTAGGGGCGGCCGTCGGCCCCGCCGTCGGCGGCGCCACCATCGCCGCCGGGCTCGGCTACCGCTCGCCGCTGTGGGTCAGCGCCCTGCTGGTGGCGGCGGCGTTCGTCACGGCGGGCCTCGCCCAGGCCGTACGGCGGGCACCGTCGCCGCGCGGCCGGCGTGGAGCGGCCCGGCCGGAAGACGGCCGGGCCGCGCTACGCACTCGCCCGGGTGGCCGCTGACTCCGGCGAGGAGATCGCCGTCTGGGTGGCGTTCCAGGCCACCCGCGCCCACTCCCGGCTCAGGAGGCCGGGCGGTGGCCGCCCTTGGCCTGCTGGATGAGCTCGTAGACGTGGGCCCGGAGCTCGGCAAAGCGGGGCAGGGAGCGGGTGACGAGCTGGTCGCGCTCATCCGGCAGCTCGATGGTGACCTCTTCGAGCACGACCGTCGGCGAGTCGGACAGGACGATGACGCGCTGGCCGAGGTAGACGGACTCGTCGATGTCATGGGTGACGAACAGCACGGTGACCCCGAGGCGCTTCCACAGGGAGCGGACGAGGTCTTCGAGGTCGGCGCGGGTCTGGGCGTCGACGGCGGCGAACGGTTCGTCCATCAGCAGGAGATGCGGTTCGTAGGCGACCGCGCGGGCGATGGCCACGCGCTGCTGCATGCCTCCCGACAGCTGCCAGGGATGGGCGCCCTGGGCGTCGGCCAGGCCGACGGCCTCCAGCGCCTCCCGGACGAGCCGCTGCCGCTCGGCCTTGGGGACCTTCTTCTCCTTCAGCGGGAGCTCGACGTTCTGCCGTACGGTCATCCAGGGGAACAGGCTGCGGCCGTACTCCTGGAAGACCACGGCCATGCCGGGGGGCGGGTCGGTCACCCTCTCACCTTCGAGCACCACCTCACCGGCGGTGCTGTCCAGCAGCCCCGCGATGCATCTCAGCAGGGTGGTCTTGCCGGCGCCGGAGGGCCCGACGATGCAGACGAGTTCGCCGGACGCGATGGTGAAGGTCAGGTCGCGGACCGCCTCCACGCTGCGGCCCCTGCCCTCGTAGACCTTCTTCAGGTTGCGGACGTCCAGCATCGTGGTGGAGCTCTCCGGGCGCGCGGCGGCGCCGATGGGTGCGGTGGTCATCTCAGCCCTCTCGCTGTGACATGCGCAGACCGGTGTACCAGCTCAGCACCCGGGCCTCCGCCGCCCGGAAGATCACCGACAGGGCGATGCCGATCAGCCCGAGCATGATGATCCCGGTCCACATCTGCGGGATCGCGAAGCTGCGCTGGAACTGGATGATGGTGAAGCCCACGCCGTTGCTCGCGGCGAACATCTCGCTGATCACCATCAGGATGATCCCGATGGACAGCGCCTGCCGCGCGCCGGCGGCGATCTGCGGGCTGGCTCCCCGCAGCACCAGATGGACGAGCCGCGAGTGGGGGCGCAGCCGGTAGCAGCGGGCGGTGTCGCGCAGTACCTCGTCCAGCGCGCGCACACCCTCCACCGCGTTCAGCAGCACCGGCCAGACGCACCCGGAGACGATCACCAGCACCTTCATCTCGTTCCCGATGCCGGCGAACAGCATCAGGATCGGCACCAGCACCGGCGACGGGATCGCCCGGAAGAACTCCAGGACCGGCTCCAGCAGGCCGCGGAGCGTACGCGAGGAACCGATCGCGGTGCCCAGGCCCACCCCCAGCGCCACGGCCACCAGGTAGCCCACGAGCAGCCGGGCCAGACTGGGCAGCACATCGGCGGTGAACCGGCCGGTGAACCAGGTCTCGCCGAACGTGCCCACGATCTGGCTCAGCGGCGGCCAGAAGAAGTCGGTGCTGTCCGCCGTCGCCACCCACCATGCCGCGACCAGCAGTACCGGCACGGCCAGCAGCAGCAGGATCTTCCGGCCCGCGCTCAGCGTGTTCACCGGGGAACCTCCCCACGGATCGAGGGGTGCCAACGCAGCGCCCGGCGCTCGGCGGCGCGCGCGATCACGTTGACGACCACACCTATCAGACCGACCACGATGACCAGGGCGTACATCGCCGCCACCGCGCCGGAGGTCTGTGCCACCGCGATCTGCCTGCCGAGCCCGGGCGACCCGATGATCAGCTCACCGGTGATCTCCAGGATCAACGCCACCGCCGCGCCCAGCCGGAACCCGGTCATCATGTACGGCAGCGCGGTCGGCCAGATCACCGTGCGCACCTGGGTCAGCGGACGGAACCGGTACGAGCGCGCGGTCTCCCGGGCGACCGGGTCCACGTCCTGCACGCCGTACAGAACCTGCACCAGCACCTGCCAGAAGGCGGCGTACACCACCAGCAGAAGTGTCGACCGCATGTCCGTGCCGAACAGCAGCACGGCCAGCGGGATCAGCGCCACCGACGGGATCGGGCGCAGGAACTCGATCGTCGAGTTCATCGCCGCCCGCAGCAGCGGGATGCCGCCGATCAGGATTCCCAGCACCACGCCCGCGACCATCGCGATCGACAGACCGATCGCCCAACCGCGCAACGTCTCCAGCAGCGACTGCCAGAACTCCGCCGTCGCGGCCTGCTCCGCCAGCGCCGAGACCATGTCGCTGAACGGCGGCAGGAACCGCTCGTCCACCAGCCCGGCCCGGGGCGCCAGCTCCACCACCGTCACCAGCCCGGCCAGGCCGATCAGGCCCAGGATCCAGGCGGGGAGAGGGCGGTGACGGCGTCCGCCCCGGCCCCGTCCCGGCGTGCCCGCCGTCACCGCCACCGTCACGGAAGGAGCTCGCCGAGATCGGGAGCGGTCTGGATCAGGCCGTCCTGCAGGGCGAGCTTCGACAGGGTCTCGAGCGACCCGCGGTTGATCTCCGAGGGATACGTGGGGAGTGTGAGCGAGCCGGCCATAGCCGAATCGATCTTCGTGTAGGTGAGCAGGACCTTGCGCACCGCGTCCGGGTTGTCGGAGGCGTACTTCAGGGACTTCAGCATCGCGGAGGTGAAGCGCTTCACCAGGTCGGGCTTGGAGGCGATGGTCTGCTCGGAGGTGAAGTAGCCGGCGATGGCCAGCCCAGGAGCGGTGTCCACATAGTTCGACGCGATCACGCGGTCACCGTTCTTCTGGGCGGTCGCCAGGAACGGCTCGACGACCTGGACGGCGTCGACGCTTCCCTTGTCCAGCGCGGCGAGCATGTCCGGGAAGGGCAGCTCGACGAATTCGACGTTCTTCGGGTCACCGCCGGCGGCCCGGATCGAGGCCCGGACCGTGGTGTCGTTGATGTTGTTGAGGGTGTTGACCGCGACGCGCTTCCCGGCGAGGTCCGCGGCGGACTTCAGCGGGCTGTCGGCCTTGACGACCACCCCTCCGAAGTCCTTGCCCTGGGCACCCGTCGAGCCGGCGCCGGGCGTGACGACCTTGAGGGGGAGGCCCTTGGACCGGGCGATGATCAGCGACGTGAAGTTGCTGAACCCGAACTCCACCTGACCGCTGACGACGGCGGGGACGATGGCGGCACCGCCCTGCGCGGACACGAGCTCCAGCTTCAGCCCTTCCTCGGCGAAGAATCCCTCCTGAGCGCCGAGGTAGACCGGCGCCACGTCGACGATGGGGATCACGCTGACCTTCACCGAGGTGAGGCCGGCCGAGGCCGGCTTACCGGCGTCGGACGCATCCGGGGAAGGGGTCTGCCCGCCCCCGCACGCGGTGAGGAAGAGAACGGAGGCGGCGGCCAGAACCGCGCGAATTTTGGTCACGGTGCTTCTCCAGGACGTCGGTCGGGGGTGAGGAGTTGACGTCGGCGCTCGTCACGGCCGGACGAGGCCTTCGGATCGGCGCGTTCCCCTCCACCGTTCCACCGCGCAGGACGACGCTGGTCGCACTGCCGGTCCCCAGAGGAGAGCGGGCCGAACGTTCGGGCGCGTAGCGCGGTGCCCGCCCGGCGACCGCGGAGGGCGGTCGCGAGACGGCAGCCGACCGATGGCTGCCTTCCCCGATGGCACCGCTCGTTTGTGAGGCCGATGCTATGAATTATGTACGCGATTGTCAACGATTTGTTTACCAAGAGCTGCGCCAAATTTGTCGGCACTCTATGGACGTATTGGGGCATGCCGAAAGAGACCTCCGGCGCGGACGGCCGTGGCCTTCAGATGAGGGGTTCACTCACGAGTAGGAGGGTCGCGAGTGGGGGTTCGCGAGTGGAGGGGATACGAGTGGAGGGGATACGAGTGGAGGGGATACGAGTGGAGGGGATACGAGGACGAGGGCGCGCGAGTCCCGGGATCTCAGGACTTGGCCAGCACCGCCGCCTCGACATGGGGCGTCGTGGACTTCGAGATCTGGGTGATCACATCGCGCAGGTGCTCGCGCATGGCTGCCTCGGCGGCCGCGGGGTCCCGCGCCACGATGGCGTCGACGATCTTCTCGTGCTGCCCGAGGGAGACGGTGGACCGGCCCGGCTGAAGGGCCAGGCGGAACTGGTGGCGGACGAGCTGGCCCTGCAGCCGGAGGAGGATGGTGCGGGCGGTCTCCTGGCCCGCGATCTCCTGGATGAGGGCGTGCAGGGACGCGTTGAGCTCGGAGTAGGCCAGCGGATCGTGCCCTTCGACCCTCTCGCGCATCGCATGCCTGATCTGGAGCAGCCTGTCGGCCTGCCCGGGCGTCACCCGCTCGGCCGCCTTCGCCGCCAGCAGGCCCTCGAGCACCATCCGCACTTCCGTGATCTCCACCGCCTCGGCCGTGGAGATCACGCGGACCCGCGCGCCCTTGTTGCGCTGCACCTCGACGAGGCCGTCGGCGACGAGCTCTCGCAGTGCTTGTCGCACGGTGGACCGGCTGACCTGGTAAAGGTCGCACAGCTCGGCTTCGACGAGGCGCTGCCCGGCGGCGAAGTGCCCGTCCAGCACCGATCGGCGGATCTTCACGACCAGCTCTTGGGGGTCGACCGCCTTCATGATCTTCCTCCCGTGTCGGTGCCGCGGAACGGCGCTGTTGTGGTTGGCGACATTCTAGGTGACCAAATCGTGACCGGATGTCGTACGGGCGGCGGCGGGCATCACTCGATCACGGGCGTGCCGTGGGTGTGGAACGAATCGATGGTCTTCAGCCCCCACGCCTGCCCCTTGGCGCGCTCCGCCTGCGTCCACGTGATGACCTCCCAGTCGGGGGCCAGGATCAGCCGGGCGCCGGCGTTGCACAGCTCGACGCGGTTGCCGCCGGGCTCCCAGACGTAGAGGAAGAACGTCTGCTGGATGGCGTGCTTGTGCGGGCCGGTCTCGATGTGGATGCCCGCCTCGAGGAAGACGTCGGCCGCCCGCAGAATGTCCTCCCTGGTGTCGGTCGCGAACGCCACGTGGTGCAGGCGTCCCCGCGCGCCGCTCCAGTCGGAGGTGTACACGAGGTCGTAGGACTTGTTGCAGACCGAGAACCACACGGCGGCGGGGGAGCCGTCGTCGTTCACGATCTGCTCCGTGGGCCGCGCTCCCAGCGCGCCGGTCACGAAGTCGCCGGCCGCCGCCACGTCCGAGGCGAGGAAGTTCACGTGGTCCAGACGCCGGACGTTCGCGCCTCTCCCGGGGAAGGCCGAGGCCTGGTTCTTCAACGACGGCCGGTGCTCCTCGGTCGCGACGTACCGCTCCGTCTCGTAATACAGACCCATGTCGTGGCCGTCCGGGTCGGTGAAGAGGTAGACGGGCCCGAGCCCGAACTCCGACTCGCTCCACCCGGAGCCGAGTCCGGCCGCCTCGACGGCCTCGACCCGGCGGCTCAGCGCCTGCGGGCCGGCCGCCCGCAGGAACGTACGGCCGACGCCGGCCCGGTCCCTGCCGGTGATCTTCACGGTGTAGCGCTCGTAGTCGTCCCACGAGTGCACGTAGATCGAGTCGCCCTCCCGGTGGATCTCCTTCATCGCCATCAGGTTCACGAAGAAGTCGCGGGTCTCCTCCGGCACGGGGCTGAAAATCTCGACGGATCCCAGGTGGGCGATGTCGCCGAATGCCGCTGACTGCATCGGATCTCCTCTCGGTCGGTGCCATGGTTCAGGCGGCTCGCGGCGCCTGCGTTCTCAGAACTGCGGATTCACCGCCGGGGGTCGGCCCGGCGCGGCCAGACCCGGCCGTCGAAGAGCTTGCGCGCGGTGCTCACCACTCCGGAGCGGCGGACGCGCAGGGCCGTCCCGCTCCCGGACACCTCGACGGAGGCGTCGAAGAAGCCGGTCGGGTGCTCGATCCGCAGGGTGGCTCCCGATGCCGTGCGTGCGGCGACCCCGGCGCCGACATGGGCGCCGACATGGGCGCCGGCCTCGGCGGCCACCTCGGCGGCCACCTCGGCGGCCACCTCGGCGGCGACCGAGCCCTCGACGAGTACGGCGGTGGCGACCGAGACCGCACCCAGGACACCGATGGAGGTGTGGACCCGGTGCGGGATGAAGGTCCGGGTCGAGATGGTGCCCCCGTCACGGGGTGCGGCCACCAGGGTCATCTTGGGCACCGTGGTCTCCCGCACGTCGCCCAGCCCCATCAGCTCGCCCGCCCGCAGCCGGATCTCCTCGACCTTCGCCTTCAGCGTCGCGTCGCCCTCCAGTTCGGAGGGGGACTCGTACCCCGTCACCCCGAGTGACCTGGCGGCCATCACCACCACGGGCATGCCGTTGTCGACGCAGGTCGTCTCCACGCCGGCGATCTCGTTCCGTACGGAACCGGTGGGCAGGAGACCGCCGCACGTCGCGCCCTCCGTTCCCTCGAAGTAGAGGGTCACCGGCGCGGACGGGAACGGCGCGCCCGAGATGAGCGTGCCGCCCGCGTACCTCACCCGGCCGTCACGGGTGTCCACGGTGGCGGTCGCCGCGCCACCCCCGTTGAGGATGCGGATGCGGACCCGGGTCGTGTCGCCGTCCACCGGGACCAGCCCGCGCTCGATGGCGAACGGCGCGACGCCGGCCAGGAGGTTGCCGCAGGTCTGCCGCGCCGAGACGCCGGCCTCGGTGACCTGTACCTGCAGGAACAGGTAGTCGACGTCCGCGCGGGGGTCCGAGGAGCGGGAGATGACGGCCACCTTGCTCGTCAGCGGATGGCCGCCGCCGATCCCGTCGATCTGCCGGGCGTCGGGCGAGCCCATCAACCGCAGCAGTAGGTCATCGCGCCGGTCCTCATCGGCGGGCAGGTCCTCCGCGAGGAAGTAGGCGCCCTTCGAGGTTCCGCCGCGCATCAGCATGCACCGGATCCCCGCGTCGTCGATCTCTTCCACGGTGTTCACGGCGCCGTCCCCAACCGCGGAACGCCCCGGCCGGACACCGACTTCAGGACCTCGACGGTGGCCAGGGTCATCGCCGCGGACTCCCCGGCCGACCTGGCCATCCGGACGGCCGCCTCCATCTCGGCCACGCGGCGTTCACTGTGCAGCACGGTGCCGTCGAGGAGCCTGCGGATCACGTCGCCGTCGAGCTCGGTCAAGGTGTCGACCAGATGGTCGTGACACCATTCCCCGAGCCCCTGCGCCTCCGCCACCCGCAACGACTCGACCATCAGGGCGGTCAGGCCCTTCACCACGATGCTGCGCAGCAGTTTGCGCGCCGCCGCCTGGCCGACCTCCGCACCGAGCGAGGTGATGTCCATCCCGCAGGCGGACAGCAGCTCGGTGGCCCGTCCGGCGCCTGGACCGGCGGCCAGGACGGGGGTCCTCACCAGCAGCCGGAGCACGGGTGCCATCAGGACGCCCTCGGCGAAGGTCAGCCCGTGCGCGGTCGCGGTGGCCGCCAGCTCGCGCTTGAGATCCGGGCTGGCGGTGGCCAGATCGAGGTAGACGGCGTCGGACGCGGTGTGCCCGAGTGCGGACTCCAGCGCGCCGGGCGCGTCGGCGGCCGCCGTCAGCGCGATGATCACCTGTGCCCCGGCCACGGCCTCGGCGGGGGTCTCCGTGACGGTGAAGTCGACCGGGCGTCCCGTCCACGCGGGATCGAAGCCGGTGACGTGCGCGTGGGCGCAGAGCCCCGAGGCGATCGCGTAACCGGCCTCACCGAGTCCGAGCAGGGCGACGCGCGGCTTCACGCGTCCTCCTCGGGGAGGTCGTCGACATAGCTGACGCCCAGCCGGGACAGCAGCTCGCGCAGGCCGTACATGTCGACGCCGAGCACCCCGGAACGCAGGGCCGCCCGTTTGTCCTCCTCGGCCGCGATCCGGGTCCGGGCCCGGGCCAGCACGTCCGCGGCCGACGCGGCCGGCACGCACATGACCCCGTCGTCGTCGGCCACCACGACGTCGCCGGGCCGTACCACCTGGCCACCGCAGACGACCGGCACGTTGACGGAGCCGGGGCTCGCCTTGACGGTGCCCTGCGCCGAGACGGCGCGCGCCCAGACGGGGAACCCCATCGCGCGCAGGGTGGCGATGTCACGCACCCCGGCGTCCGTCACGATGCCCGCCACTCCCCGCGAGAGCAGCGACGCCGCGAGCAGGTCGCCGAACATGCCGTCGGTCGAGGGGGAGGTCGTCGTCACCACGAGGACGTCCCCCTCCCGGCACATCTCCACCGCCGCGTGGATCATCAGGTTGTCGCCGGGGTGGCTCGACACCGTGACCGCGGAACCCGCGATCACCGCGCCGTCCTGCCGGGGGCGGACGGCCGGGGCCACGAGGCCCGTACGGCCCGCCGCCTCGTGCACCGTGGCCACCCCGGCGTCGCGCAGTCCTCTGACCACCTCCGGGTCGGGCCGTGGCACGTTTCGTACGACATAGTGCCCTGCCATGGGAGCCCTCCTAGTCCAGCTCGGAGGTGACCTGCGGGTAGACCCGCTGGTAGGCCTCGGCGTACGTATCCACGGGCAGCCCCAGGTTCGGCCCGCTGTTGCGCTTGGCCTGCACCCCGCGACGGCGGCCCAGATCGCTGTAGTACTCCACCAGGTGGCCCTGCGCGCCGAGACTCCGCATCGCCGAGAGCTTCAGCTCCCACACCGGCGTGATGTCCAGCAGGACGTCGGGCCGGAAGTCGCACACCTCCGGCTGGTGCGGCTCGAAGCAGAACACCGGGGGAGCGCCGATCACCTCGCCGTCACCCGGCACCCCGGCGGCCTGCGCGAGGATCCGCGTCCGGAGTGCGATCTGTCCGGCGACGGGGTGATCGATGTTGTACGGGTCGTTCGGCGCGTGCGTCAGCACGACGGACGGGTGCAGGCTCCGGTACAGGTCGACCAGTGACCGGGTCAGCTCCGGCGTCTCGACCAACGGGTAGTCACCCGCGTCGAAGAAGACCACCTCGGCGCCCAACGCGCCGGCCGCCTTCTCACCCTCCTCACGCCGGACCGCCTTGACCTCGTCCAAGCTGTGTCCCTCGCGCCACAGGCTCGCGGACTCGCCACGCTCGCCGAAGCTGAGACAGGCGATCACGGCGCGCTGCCCGCTCTGGGTGGCCAGCGCGATGGCCCCACCGGCGCGCCAGACGAAGTCTCCTGGATGAGCGGTGATGACCAGCAGGGGTCCCTTGGTCGGCATACCCGTCCTTCTCCTGTCCGGGCGGCGACACCGCCAGATCGTCCACATGATCGAGACAACGTGGCCCGAACAGGTCCCGGGGGTCGCCAACGCGATTAGCTACGAGATTGTCAACAATATGCCCAACTATCTGTTCGTCACAACCCGTGCCGGAAATTGCATCGACACGGGAGAAACCGGTCGCAGTCGATGGGGCGTCCTGATCGGGGACGGACGGGGACGGGTATGCCGACCAAGGGACCCCTGCTGGTCATCACCGCTCATCCAGGAGACTTCGTCTGGC
>NZ_JADDIL010000056.1:0-68042 GCF_020826795.1 Microtetraspora sp. AC03309
GCCCCCGACACCGCCTCCGACCCCCTCGCCGGCAGCGGCATCGCCGCCTGGAACGTGGCCGCGTTCTGGTACGCGCAGCACAAGGCCAACCTGATCGGCGCCACGCCGTACGACGTGGAGACCCAGGTGGTCGCCAAGCACGTCTCCAAGGGCGGCCCCGCCGCCGACGGCAAGCCGGGCACCGTCGCGCCGACCGGCGGTGGCGGCTCCGGCACGTCGAAGAACGTGAACCTGCCCAAGACCACGGGCAAGGTGTTCTTCCTCGGCGCCGACGGCAAGCCGCACTGGTGCTCCGCCACCTCGGTCCAGGCGAAGTACCGCAACCTGGTCGCCACGGCCGGCCACTGCGTCTACGACACCGAGTCCAACAAGGCCACGCTGAAGTACTGGATCTTCGTGCCCGGCTACTACCAGGGCAAGACGCCGTGGGGCATCTACGTCGGCAAGCAGGCGTTCACGCACTACGACTACGACGTGTACGAGGACTTCGACCGCGACTACGCCTTCGTCACCGTCTACAACGGCCTCAAGGGCACCCAGAACGGCGACGCGATCTACGGCGACTGGAAGAAGGTCTCCAAGGCGGAGTACCTGAAGTACCGCGACTACGGCACCTACACCCCCGCGATCAACCAGTTCACGAAGTTCCTGCCGCACGGTGCCGGGACGGCGGACGACGAGTACTTCATCTGGAAGTTCGTCGACGCCGGGCGTCTCGGCGACAACGTCGGCGGCCAGGGCCTCGCGTACAACCAGAAGAAGGGGAAGAAGGTCTACGTCTTCGGTTACCCGAGCGGGTCGCACCCGGACGGCAACCACGCCTACACCGGCAAGACCCTCAAGTGGAGCTACGGGGCGACCTTCGGGGCGACGGCGTCCGACCTCAAGGCCGAGGAACTGATCGGCGTCAAGTCCTCCTTCACCGGTGAGGGCGCGTCCGGCTCCGCCTGGCTGTACCAGTACAGCAACACCCGCCGGCTGGGCTACCTCAACGGCCTCACGATGGCGGTGTCGGACACGGACGGCAACAACCGGATCGACACCAGCCTGTCGGCGTACTTCGACGGCGAGCTCTACGACATCTACAAGCACGCCGCCAACCTCTGGTCCGGCAGCATCGCGTAACACCTGAACGAGAGAAGGGCCCGGCTCGATGAGCCGGGCCCTTTTCTCATCATTTTTAAAGATCTCGCGGTAAACCTCGCCCGCCTCATAAACGTCAGCGCCCGATTTGGGGGGACTTTGTCGCATATGAGACTGAGGGAAGCCTGACAAACCTGAACGTCAGCTCCATGACACCGCCAGGTCAGGATGATCAATGGAATCCGCAGGTCAGCGGGTTGACGGCGAGTCACGAGACACACCGGGAACGGCAGGGTCGGAGCCGCCACCTGAGCACACTCTGTGTGATTTACATCACATCTGCGAACATGACTGAGAAATGTGGAAACAGCGGACAGAGCGCGACAAGAAGGGCGCACGATCATCTAGCTGCGGCGATGCCACCCCTCGGACCGAGCCGCGGAAATCGCCGACACAGCGAGATCATCTCGTGCCACCGGGCGCCGAAAAATAAGCCACTTATTCCGTTCTTAGGGTGACCCGGCCGACTGTATGGTGCGTCTCATCCCTTTACTGACGCATGGGACGCAAGATGCGTTCCACGACAGCCCAAGGAGTTTCCCTTGAAGCGCACTCTCGCCTTCGGTGGCCTCGTCGCCACCGCCGGCCTCCTGGCCGCCGGCCTCTCCGCCCCGGCCCAGGCCTCCGGTGACGTGGCCACCAAGCCGCTGGCCTCCACCGGCATCAACGCCAAGAACATCGCCGCGCTGTGGCTGGCGGAGAACGCCGCCAACCTGATCAACGCGACGCCGTACAACGTCGAGACCAAGGTCGTCGCCAAGCACGTCTCCAAGGGCGGGCCGGCGGCCGACAGCAAGCCGGGTGTCGTGCCGGCGATCGGCGACGAGAAGAAGGCCGCCGCCAAGTCGAAGAACGTCAACCTGCCCAAGACCACGGGCAAGGTGTTCTTCTCCGACGGCATCGAGTGGGTGAAGAGCCCCCGGGGTCACTGGTACCCCAAGGCCATCAACCCGCACTGGTGCACCGCCACCTCGATCCAGTCGGCGTACAAGAACCTGGTCGCCACCGCGGGTAGCTGCGTCTACGACACCGAGTCGAACAAGGCCACCCTCGAGAACTGGGTCTTCATCCCCGGTTACTACCAGGGCAAGATGCCGTGGGGCATCTACGTCGGCAAGCAGGCGTTCACGCACTACGACTACGACGTGTACGAGGACGCCGACCGCAACTACGCGTTCGTCACGGTCTACAACGGCCTGAAGATGCCGCACGACGGCTTCTCCGGCGTCTGGGACCTGATCAAGAACGGCAAGTGGGACGAGCTGAAGCAGTACGCCGGCTTCCAGGAGGTCGACAAGGCCACCTTCCTGGCGTACCACGACGAGGACGCCCTCCCGCACTACGCCAAGGACGGCAAGTTCTACGTCTGGAAGTTCGCTGACGCGGGTGCCCTGGGCGCCAACGTCGGTGGGCAGGGTCTGGCCTACAACCAGAAGGTCGGCAAGCCGGTCTTCGTGTTCGGCTACCCGAGCGGCCAGCACCCGGACGGCAACCAGGCCTACTCCGGCAAGACCCTCAAGTGGAGCTACGGCAAGACCTTCGCGGTCCAGGCCCCGGCCATCAAGGGCGAGGAGCTCATCGGCACCAAGTCGTCGTTCACCGGTGAGGGCTCGCTCGGCTCCTCCTGGCTGGTGAACTACAACAACGGCCGTCGCCTCGGTTACCTGAACGGTGTGACCATCGGCGTCTCCGACACCGACGCCAACAACCGTTACGACACCAGCTTCTCGCCGTACTTCGACGGTGAGCTGTACGGCGTCTACTCCGCGGCCAAGAACCTCTGGTCCGGCTCGATCGCCTAGTCTCCGCTCGCGGAAACACGACGATCTCCCGAGGCGGGGGTCCAAACCTTGGCTCGCTGAGGAAGGGGTCCAAACCCTGACTCACCATGCTTCATCGAAGGGCCCGGCTTTCCAGCCGGGCCCTTTCGCTTTTCCATGACCTTTTGGCGTGGCTTTCGAATGCCGGCCGACGGTCTGACCGACCTGGGGGAACCGTGTCAATCACAGGCGAGGTTTCGACCGGCCCATCTCGGCGCCGTTCACTTTTCTTCAAAAATTTCCCGCCGCGCCTGTAAACCGATATCGGTGGTGGAACGACGCTGCCGGATAACCGCCCCATCGGCCTGTTGATATCGCCGGAACAATGGCGCGGGTTGTGGTGTGAGCTACCTCACAGATCCGGCTGACAAGCGTCTGTCCATATGGCTCACACAGCCAGAAGGAAAGGCCATTCAAGGCGGCTAGCTGCGGAAACCTGATGTCGCGCGAGTTGGCAGTGAGACGACATCCGTACTTTCGCCGTGTAAGCCATCAAGGAAGGCCGCCCGAAGGCCGAGAACGGCCCTTTATCTCTTTCTTAGGACGATCGTCTGCGCTATCTTTCACGCATCCCTTTACTGACGCATGGGACGCAAGAGGCGTCCCACGACAGACCAAGGAGTTCCCCCATGAAGCGCACTCTGGCTTTCGGCGGCCTCGTCGCCACTGCCGGCCTGCTGGCCTCGGGCCTCGCCGCCCCGGCTCAGGCCTCCGGTGACGTCGCCAGCGACGCCCTCGCGACCAACGGCATCGCGGCCTACGCCACGCTCGCCTACTGGTACAACAACGAGGCTGCGAACCTGATCGGCGCCACGCCGTACAACGTCGAGACCAAGGTCGTCGCCAAGCACATCTCCAAGGGCGGCCCGGCTCCCGACAGCAAGCCCGGCATCGTGCCCGCGATCGGCGACGAGAAGAAGGCCGCCGCCAAGTCGAAGAACGTCAACCTGCCCAAGACCACGGGCAAGGTGTTCTTCGACGGCGCCGACGGCAAGCCGCACTGGTGCTCGGCCACCTCGGTCCAGTCCGCGTACAAGAACCTGGTCGCCACCGCGGGTCACTGCGTCTACGACACCGAGTCCAACGCCACCACCCTGGACAACTGGGTCTTCATCCCCGGCTACTACCAGAGCAAGACCCCGTGGGGCATCTACGTCGGCAAGCAGGCGTTCACGCACTACGACTTCGACGTCTACGAGGACGGCGACCGCAACTACGCGTTCGTCACGGTCTACAACGGCCTGAAGTTCAACCACGACGGCGTGATCCCCTACACCGAGGCGAACCCCGGCAGGTGGAAGCCCGTCTCCTACGAGACCTACATGAAGTTCCCGGCAGAGTTCCGCGGCTCCGAATTCGTCTGCCACGTCGGCAAGGTCTACTACGTGTGGGAGTTCGAGGACGCGGGTGCCCTGGGCGCCAACGTCGGTGGGCAGGGTCTGGCCTACAACCAGAAGGTCGGCAGCAAGCCGGTCTTCGTGTTCGGCTACCCGAGCGGCTCGCACCCGGACGGCAACTACGCCTACTCCGGCAAGACCCTCAAGTGGAGCTACGGCAAGACCTTCGCGGTCCAGGCCCCGGCCATCAAGGGCGAGGAGCTCGTCGGCGTCAAGTCGTCGTTCACCGGTGAGGGCGCCCTCGGCTCCTCCTGGCTGGTTGGCTACAACAACAGCCGCCGTCTGGGCTACCTGAACGGTGTCACCATCGGCGTCTCCGACACCGACAGCAACAACCGTTACGACACCAGCTTCTCGCCGTACTTCGACGGTGAGCTGTACGGCGTCTACTCCGCGGCCAAGAACCTCTGGTCCGGCTCGATCGCGGTTCCGTTCGAGTCGCCCGCGATCCCCCACGCGACCTCGTCGTCCGCGCCTCCCGCGTAGTTCGTCGATTAGCACAAAAGGCCCGGCTGCCAGCCGGGCCTTTTTGGCGTTTCGGGGCTTGGGCGGTTTCAGGGCTTGCCGTTCCATGACGGACCGTTCCATGACGCGGCGCGGAACGACTCCGCGGGAATTTCACTCGTCCCGCGGTAAGCGGGCCCGCTCGCTGAACGCCGCACCGCGACGCATTACGGCAGCGCGGCGTAATCGGCCCGTCACCGAAATGACGATGCCCGGCGGCCGGAAGAGGCCGCTTAGACGTGGGTCGCGCCGATACGGTGCCGTGAATTTCATGTGATCCGCATCACAATAGCGAAAGGTCTCGAACCGGCCGGCGCCCGCGCGGCCACATCAAGGAAATCCGTCGACAGGGCGGGGAGCAGCAAAAACGAGCCACGATTCAATCTGACAGATTCCTTTTCCCTGAGTCATTTATGTAACAGGACGGTCTCGCGGCCGCGCGCGTCGCGAGACCGTCGATCAAGGTGCCTTTAGGGACAAGATCGCCCTGTATGTTTTGGCCATCCCTTTACTGACGTCTGGGACGCGAACGCGCCTCACGACAGCCCAAGGAGAACCCCAATGAAGCGCACTCTCGCCTTCGGTGGCCTCGTCGCCACCGCCGGCCTCCTGGCCGCCGGCCTCTCCGCCCCGGCCCAGGCCGCCGGCGACGTCGCCACCAAGCCGCTCGCCACGACCAAGATCGCCGCCAAGAACATCCTGGCCTTCTGGTACGCGGAGAACATGGCCGCGCTGAAGGGCGCCACGCCGTACAACGTCGAGACCAAGGTCGTCGCCAAGCACGTCTCCAAGGGCGGTCCGGCTCCGGACAGCAAGCCCGGTGTCGTCCCGGCGATCGGCGACGAGGCCAAGTCGACCGGCAAGTCGAAGAACGTCAACCTGCCCAAGACCACGGGCAAGGTGTTCTTCATCGGTGCGGACAAGAAGGCCCACTGGTGCACCGCGACCTCGATCCAGTCCGCGTACAAGAACCTGGTCGCGACCGCGGGTAGCTGCGTCTACGACACCGAGTCCAACGCCGCCACGCTGGACTACTGGGTCTTCATCCCGGGTTACTACCAGGCCAAGACCCCGTGGGGCATCTACGTGGGTAAGCAGGCCTTCACCCACTACGACTTCGACGTCTACGAGGACGCCGACCGTAACTACGCCTTCGTCACCGTCTACAACGGCATCAAGGCGCTGAACGGCAACCCGGAGATCGGCAAGAAGGAAGTCAGCAAGGCGGAGTACGACCAGGCCAACAAGTGGCTCCGGCTCCCCGTCGAGGACGGTAAGTACTACGTCCGCGCGTTCGTCGACACCGGTGCCCTTGGCGCCAACGTCGGTGGGCAGGGTCTGACCTACAACCAGAAGGTCGGCAGCAAGCCGGTCTACGTGTTCGGCTACCCGAGCGGCCAGCACCCCGACGGCAACCAGGCCTACTCCGGCCACACGCTCAAGTGGACCTACGGCAAGACCTTCGCGGTCCAGGCCCCGGCCATCAAGGGCGAGGAGCTCGTCGGCACCAAGTCCTCCTTCACCGGTGAGGGCGCCCTCGGCTCCTCCTGGCTGGCGGGCTACAGCAGCAACCGTCGCATCGGCTACCTGAACGGTGTGACCATCGGCGTCTCCGACACCGACGGCAACAACCGCTACGACACCAGCTTCTCGCCGTACTTCGACGGTGAGCTGTTCGGCGTCTACTCCGCGGCCAAGAACCTCTGGTCCGGCTCGATCGTCTAGTCTCCGCTCGCGGAAACGACACGATCTCCCGAGACAGGGGTCCAAACCTTGGCTCGCTGAGGAAGGGGTCCAAACCCTGACTCACCATGCTTCATCGAAGGGCCCGGCTTTCCAGCCGGGCCCTTTTCGTTTCACCAGGGCGCCCCTGTTCGACTCCGGGGGACGAGCGAGGCGGCGAACAGGGCCCGTGGATCTCACGAACGGGAACTACGTCCGTACCGGCCCCCGCCCCGCACCTCCGCTCCCCCTCCGTTCGGCGCCCGTCCTGCTCCCCTTCTGGGGTTGAGAAGTGGATATAGAGCTATATTTCCGGCGTTCCATGGCCGAATCGAGCCCATGAAGGGCCGATCACCGACGTCCTCGCCGGAGGATCCCGCGGCCTTCCCCCCATTTGGGACAGGCCCAAATGGGCAACCAGCAGCCGTAATACCGCCCTGCGATCACATCCGGCGGCCGTGTATGCTCCCGATCGACTCAAGGCCCCGGCGCACCGCGCCGGGGCCTTCGCGCGTTCGAAGGCACGTTAGACGCGGCAGGGTCCATATCGGTGCCATGTCTGAAATGTGTTTTACATCACACAGCCGTTTTTCAGGGTCTTTCGGATGTAACAACTTCGCCGCGGTGACCTCTCGCTCGATCGCATGGTTGATCTGCGGAGATGCGGGCCACGCCACCACGGCGCAGCGACTCGAACACAAGGTCACGGAAACATCTCCGCGGCACTCTCGACGGCCCCCGGCCATCCGACGGCTTCCCCCTCGCAAGATCGCGCCTGTATGTTTCCGGTCATCCCTTTACTGACGCATGGGACGCAAGAGCGCCCCACGACAGCCCAAGGAGTTCCCTCATGAAGCGCACTCTCGCCTTCGGTGGCCTCGTCGCCACCGCCGGCCTCCTGGCCTCCGGCCTGGCCACCCCGGCCCAGGCCGCCGGCGACGTCGCCAGCGCCCCGCTGAGCGCCACCCAGATCGCGGCGAAGAACGTCGCGTCCTTCTGGGTCGCCGAGAAGGCCGCCAACCTGATCCAGGCCACCCCGTACTCGGTCGAGACCACGGTCCCGGCCAAGCACGTCTCGACTGGCGGACCGTCGGCTGACAGCAAGCCCGGCGTCGTCCCGGCCATTGGCGACGAGAAGAAGTCGACCGCCAAGTCGAAGAACGTGAACCTCCCGAAGACCACCGGCAAGGTGTTCTTCGTCGGTGGCGACGGCAAGCCGCACTGGTGCACCGCGACCTCGGTGCAGGCGAACTACCGCAACCTGGTCGCCACGGCCGGTCACTGCGTGTACGACACCGAGTCCAACAAGGCCACGCTCGACCGCTGGGTGTTCGTCCCGGGTTACTACCAGGCCAAGACCCCGTGGGGCATCTACGTGGGTAAGCAGGCCTTCACCCACTACGACTACGACGTCTACGAGGACGCCGACCGCGACTACGCCTTCGTCACGGTCTACAACGGTCTGCAGTTCCCGGCCGGCGGCTTCGCGGACTTCAAGGGCATGACCAAGGAGCAGCGTCAGGCCTACGCCGGCTTCAAGGTGGTCGACAAGGCCACCTACGACGCCTACGTCGCGGCTGGCGCCAAGGACAACAACCGCTTCGGCTACTACGAGGACAAGGACGACAAGGGCAACCCTGTCTACTACGTCTGGAAGTTCACCGACGCCGGTCGTCTGGGCGACAACGTCGGTGGTCAGGGTCTGGCCTACAACCAGAAGCTCGGCAGCAAGCCGGTCTTCGTGTTCGGCTACCCGAGCGGGTCGCACCCGGACGGCAACTACGCCTTCTCCGGCAAGACCCTCAAGTGGAGCTACGGCAAGCCCTTCGCCGCCACCGCGCCCTCCATCAAGGGTGAGGAGCTGCAGGGTGTCAAGTCCTCCTTCACCGGCGAGGGCTCGCTCGGCTCGGCGTGGCTGATCGGCTACAACAACAGCCGCCGCCTGGGCTACCTGAACGGTGTCACCATCGCGGTGGCCGACCGTGACGGCAACAAGCGCATCGACACCAGCCTCTCCCCGTACTTCGACGGTGAGACCTACGGCGTCTACAGCGCGGCCAAGAACGTTTGGTCGGGCTCGATCGCCTAGTTCCCAGCCTGCGGGAACGAGGTGGTCACGAGGAAGGGGTCCACACCCTGACTCGACCGCTCAACTCACACAGGGCCCGGCTCTCCAGCCGGGCCCTGTGCCGTTCCGGAGGGACTCGGTGGCACGGCGAGCGCGCCACCATCGCCACTGTGTATCCTCCTAGGAACCGAAAGGCCCCGAGGCGTCGCCTCGGGGCCTTTCGCGTTGGAGCTTAGACGTAGCGCGCCCACATCTGGTGCCATCCCCATGGTGTGATTTAGGTCATATCGCCAATGCGCCCTCATCCGGGGTGGCGCTCGCCGAGACGGCAGTCACTTAACTCTTGATCTGCACATATGTCACCGAGTCGGCAAATTGCCTGACCAATGCCCGATGGTAACGAAACAATCTCGGCGAGAGGGCGTCAAAAAGTACCCGCGAAGCCGGTTCCATCACACAAGATCGCGACTGTATGTTTCCGGTCATCCCTTTACTGACGCATGGGGCGCAAGAAGCGTTCCACGACAGCCCGAGGAGTTCCCCCCATGAAGCGCACTCTCGCCTTCGGTGGCCTCGTCGCCACCGCCGGCCTCCTGGCCTCCGGCCTGGCCGCCCCGGCCCAGGCCTCCGGTGACGTCGCCAGCGACCCGCTGGCCACCACCGGCATCACCGCTGAGGCGGTGGGCTCCTACTGGTTCGGCAACCACATGGCCAACCTGATCGGCGCCACGCCGTACAACGTCGAGACCAAGGTCGTCGCCAAGCACGTCTCCAAGGGCGGCCCGGCGGCCGACAGCAAGCCCGGCGTCGTGCCCGCGATCGGCGACGAGAAGAAGACGACCGCCAAGTCCAAGAACGTCAACCTGCCCAAGACCATGGGCAAGGTGTTCTTCGAGGGCGCTGACGGCAAGCCGCACTGGTGCACCGGCACCTCGGTCCAGTCCGCGTACAAGAACCTGGTGGCCACGGCCGGACACTGTGTCTACGACACCGAGTCCAACGCCACCACCATGAAGAACTGGGTCTTCATCCCGGGCTACTACCAGAGCAAGACCCCGTGGGGTCTGTACGTGGGTAAGCAGGCCTTCACCCACTACGACTTCGACGTGTACGAGGACGCCGACCGCAACTACGCCTTCGTCACCGTCTACAACGGCATCAAGACGCCGCACGACGGCATCGGCGACAAGACGGACGCCAAGGGCAACATCATCCCCGACTGGTACTCCGTCGGCGACTACAAGGAAGTCAGCGAGCTGGAGGCGACGCAGTACGCCAAGGCGGGCTACTACAACGTCTACGTCGCCGAGGACAAGGACCACAAGAAGCACTACTACACCTGGAAGTTCGAGGACGCGGGTGCCCTGGGTGCCAACGTCGGTGGTCAGGGTCTGGCCTACAACCAGAAGATCGGCAAGCCGGTCTTCGTGTTCGGCTACCCGAGCGGGTCGCACCCGGACGGCAACTACGCCTACTCCGGCAAGACCCTCAAGTGGAGCTACGGCAAGACCTTCGCCGCCACCGCGCCCTCCGTCAAGGGCGACGAGCTCGTCGGCGTCAAGTCCTCCTTCACCGGCGAGGGTGCTCTCGGCTCCTCCTGGCTGGTGAACTACAGCAACGGCCGCCGTCTCGGCTACCTGAACGGTGTCACCATCGGCGTCTCCGACACCGACGGCAACAACCGGATCGACACCAGCGTCTCCCCGTACTTCGACGGCGAGCTGTACGGCGTCTACTCCGCGGCCAAGAACCTCTGGTCCGGCTCGATCGCCTAGTCTCCGCTCGCGGAAACACGACGATCTCCCGAGGCAGGGGTCCAAACCCTGACTCACCACGTTTCACCCGCGGGGCCCGGCTCTCCAGCCAGGCCCCGCGCCTGTTCTGGAGGCGACGCGGCGGAACGACGGGCGCGCCGTCCACCCGCCTGCGTGATCCAGAACAACCGAAGGCCCCGGGGCGTCGCCCCGGGGCCTTCGCCGTGCAAGGCGCCTTAGACGTAGCCGATCCGGATCCGGTGCCACTTCCATGATGTGATTTAGCTCACATAGTCGAAGATCGCGACTCTCGACGTCTCGCCATCACCAAAGCGATCACTTCGCTCTTGATCTGCATATATGTCACTGCATCAGCAAAGGATCCGACTCCCGGCGATAGATAACGGAACGGCAACGTCGGGACAGGGCCGGGAAGACCGCGCGAAGCGCCTTCCGCCTTGCAAGATCACGACGTATGTTTCCTGACATCCCTTTACTGACGCATGGGGCGCAAGAAGCGTTCCACGACAGCCCAAGGAGTTCCCCCCATGAAGCGCGTTCTCGCTTTCAGTGGCGTCATCGCCGCCACTGGCCTCCTGGCCTCCGGCCTGGCCGCTCCGGCCCAGGCGTCGGGTGACGTGGCCACCAAGCCGCTCGCCTCCACCGGCATCGCGGCGAAGAACATCGTCGGCTACTGGTACGCCGAGCACTCGGCGAACCTGATCGGCGCGACGCCGTACAACGTCGAGACCACGGTCCCGGCCAAGCACGTCTCCACCGGCGGTCCCGCCGCGGACACCAAGCCCGGCGTCGTCCCGGCGATCGGCGACGAGAAGAAGACCACCGCCAAGTCGAAGAACGTCAACCTGCCCAAGACCACGGGCAAGGTGTTCTTCGTCGCCAGCGACGACAAGCCGCACTGGTGCACCGCGACCTCGGTCCAGTCCGCGTACAAGAACCTGGTCGCCACGGCCGGACACTGCGTGTACGACACCGAGTCCAACAAGGCCACGATGGACTACTGGGTGTTCGTCCCGGGTTACTACCAGGGCAAGACCCCGTTCGGCATCTACGTCGGCAAGCAGGCCTTCACCCACTACGACTACGACGTCTACGAGGACGCCGACCGCGACTACGCGTTCGTCACGGTCTACAACGGCCTCAAGGCGCCGCACGACGGTGTGCCGTACGGCGACGACAAGCCCAAGCCCACCGTCACCGGCGGCGAGGGCTGGGAGAACGTCGGCAGCTGGCAGGAGGTCACCAAGGAGGTCTACGACCAGTACAAGGGTTGGGACACCTTCATCGGTGACATCCACGCCGTCAAGGACAACAAGGGTGACTGGCACTACTTCGTCTGGAAGTTCGTGGACGCGGGTGCCCTGGGTGCCAACGTCGGTGGTCAGGGTCTGGCCTACAACCAGAAGATCGGCAAGCCGGTCTTCGTGTTCGGCTACCCGAGCGGCTCGCACCCGGACGGCAACTACGCCTACTCCGGCAAGACCCTCAAGTGGAGCTACGGCAAGACCTTCGCCGCCACCGCGCCCTCCATCAAGGGCGAGGAGCTCGTCGGCGTCAAGTCCTCCTTCACCGGCGAGGGCTCGCTCGGCTCGGCGTGGCTGGTCAACTACAACAACAGCCGCCGCCTCGGCTACCTGAACGGCGTCACCATCGCGGTGGCCGACCGTGACGGTAACAAGCGCATCGACACCAGCCTCTCCCCGTACTTCGACGGTGAGCTGTACGGCGTCTACAGCGCGGCCAAGAACCTCTGGTCCGGCTCGATCGCCTAGTCTCCGCCCGCGGAAACACGACGATCTCCCGAGGCAGGGGTCCAAACCCTGACTCACCACGCTTCACCCGCAGGGCCCGGCTCTCCAGCCGGGCCCTGCGGCTTTTCCGGGAAGAAGTGCGCGCGCCTGGACCTGGACGCGGGAGCGAATTCCACGGCAGCGCGATGCGCCGTTTCCGCCGGCCTGATTTCGACCGGCCTCGACGGCGGGCCCGAGGGAACCACCCCGAGCGAACCACAAGGAACCACTCAACGGCTTTCCCCTTTCCCGCTCCCCTCCTTTCCGGATGAATGGGACTTAATACGACGCCCCTCATGGCTCTCGGCGGGGCCGCCCCGGCCAGCCCGGAAACGGCCTGATCAGCGACTCCGGGGCCGGCCACCGCCACGAGACCGCCTCTCCCCCGTGCTCGGACGGCGATCCCCGCGACGTCCACGAACACGCCGCCGATCTCCGATTCGACAAAGATCACCTGGCCCGCAAGGAGTTGACCTGGACTTCACCTTTCAGTGTTTCCATCCGTCAATTGGCTTCGGCGGGTGTCGAGAGCAGGCCCCCAAGTGGATTACAAGTGCTCGCACCTACGGTGCGCTTCATCCCTTTCCTGACGGATGGGACGCATGAGGCGTCCCACGACAGACCAAGGAATTTCCCGAATGAAGCGCACTCTGGCTTTCGGCGGCCTCGTGGCCGCGAGCGGCCTCCTGGCCGCGGGCCTCGCCGTCCCCGCCAACGCCCAGGTTCCCAACGACTCGGTCCCGACCGTCGTCCTGGCCAACACCAACATGGCCGCCAAGCAGATCGCCGCCTTCTGGTTCGGCGAGGCCAAGGCCAACCTGATCGGCGCCACGCCGTACAACGTCGAGACCAAGGTCGTCGCCAAGCACGTCTCCAAGGGCGGCCCGGCGGCCGACAGCAAGCCCGGCGTCGTGCCCGCGATCGGCGACGAGAAGAAGACGACCGCCAAGTCCAAGAACGTCAACCTGCCCAAGACCACGGGCAAGGTGTTCTTCATCGGCGCCGACCGCAAGCCGCACTGGTGCTCGGCCACCTCGGTCCAGGCCGCGTACCGGAACCTGGTCGCGACCGCCGGTCACTGCGTGTACGACACCGAGTCGAACAAGGCCACCCTGGACAAGTGGGTCTTCATCCCCGGTTACTACGAGGGCAAGACCCCGTGGGGCATCTACGTCGGCAAGCAGGCGTTCACGCACTACGACTTCGACGTCTACGAGGACGGCGACCGCAACTTCGCGTTCGTGACGGTCTTCGACGGCGTCCTGCCCGAGAGCGCGAGCTTCAACAAGGACTACTCGAAGGACTTCGAGACCGCGGCCGAGGCCGAGAAGGACGCGGCCGCGCTCAAGGCGGACAAGACCACCGCCTGGGCACGTGTCATGGTCACCCCCTTCAAGACCGCGACCAAGGTCGCGCTCGACACCCCGGGCTCGGTGAGGGAGTACGTCGACCGGGACAAGATCAAGAGCGAGTCCGGCGTGGCGGACAACCAGCTCGGCGACACGACCAACTGGCCGACCGGAACCGGCGTGGACGTCACCAGCATCCTCAAGGCGGGCTTCGACAGCGCCTACGCGGCCGCCGCCGCCGGCAAGAAGGGCACGGGCCCGGGGGACGGCGCCTGGGCGTGGAACGCGACTGAGACGACCCTCTTCCTGAAGCGCGGCACCACCTACACCGAGCGCAAGTTCTGGGTGAACTACGACCTGGACTACAAGGTCACCGCGAAGGTCTTGTCCGTCGGCCTCAAGAGCGTCGGCCGTCTCGGCGACAACGTCGGTGGTCAGGGTCTGGCCTACAACCAGAAGGTCGGCAAGCCCGTCTTCGTCTTCGGCTACCCGAGCGGCGCCCACCCCGACGGCAACCACGCCTACACCGGCAAGACCCTCAAGTGGAGCTACGGCAAGACCTTCGGCGTCCAGGCTCCCGCCATCAAGGGCGAGGAACTGCTCGGCACCAAGTCGTCGTTCACCGGCGAGGGCTCCATCGGCTCCTCCTGGCTGGTGAACTACAACAACGGCCGCCGCCTCGGCTACCTGAACGGTGTCACCATCGGCGTCTCCGACACCGACGCCAACAACCGCTTCGACACCAGCATCTCCCCGTACTTCGACGGCGAGCTCTACGACGTCTACAAGCACGCCGCCAACCTCTGGTCCGGCAAGATCGTCTGATCTGTTCGGCGCACGACGCCGATCCCGCACCGCGGGACATGACCACGGAGTAAAGGGATCTACTCCAAGGGCAACAGCTCCACGCACAGGGTCCGGCGTCCAGCCGGGCCCTGTGCCTTTTCCCGCCCCCGCTCCAGCCGTTCGACTCGCAGGGCCCGGCTCTCCAGCCGGGCCCTGCGCCTTCGCACGCGTGAAAGTGCGGGCTCCGACATCCACTGAACCCGTGCCCTCTCCCGTCCCTCGCCGCTCCAGCCGGTCGCACAGGATCTTGCAAGTGAACTCCAAGTGCACCCTCATATGGTGCGTTACATCCCTTTCCTGACGGATGGGACGCATGAGGCGTCCCACGACAGACCAAGGAAGATCATCATGAAGCGCACTTTGGCTTTCGGCGGCCTCGTGGCCACCGCCGGTCTGCTGGCCGCCGGTCTGGCCGCCCCCGCCAACGCCCAGGTTCCCAACGACTCGGTCCCGACCGTCGTCCTGGCCAACACCAACATGGCCGCCAAGCAGATCGCCGCCTTCTGGTACGGCGAGGCCAAGGCCAACCTGATCGGCGCCACGCCGTACAACGTCGAGACCAAGGTCGTCGCCAAGCACGTCTCCAAGGGCGGCCCCGCGGCCGACAGCAAGCCCGGCGTCGTGCCCGCCATCGGCGACGAGAAGAAGACGACCGCCAAGTCCAAGAACGTCAACCTGCCCAAGACCACGGGCAAGGTGTTCTTCATCGGCGCCGACCACAAGCCGCACTGGTGCTCCGCCACCTCCGTGCAGTCGAACTACCGCAACCTCGTGGCCACCGCGGGCCACTGCGTCTACGACACCGAGTCGAACAAGGCCACCCTCGACAAGTGGGTCTTCATCCCCGGTTACTACCAGGGCAAGACCCCGTGGGGCATCTACGTCGGCAAGCAGGCCTTCACCCACTACGACTACGACGTCTACGAGGACGGCGACCGCAACTACGCGTTCGTCACCGTCTACAACGGCGTCCTGCCCACCGACGCCGGCCGGGCCAAGTACGAGAAGGTCTGGGAGACCGAGGCCGACGCCAAGAAGGACAAGGTCAGGATCGAGACCGACAAGACGACGGCGTACTCGAACATCGAGATCGAGACCGTCGTCACCGGCGACATCGTCGCCGTGGGCACAGCCGAGTCCAAGAAGATCGACGACATCCAGGTCGCCGAGTTCATGCGGCTCAACCCGAACAAGGCCCTCACCGGCGAGGGCCCGTGGGCCACCGGCTCGGGCGCCTCCGTCCCGGCCGAGATCACCAAGGACGCCTACGCTCGCGACGTGGACTCCTACGTCAGCTCTGACCAGAAGACCTACTACTTCCGCAAGGAGGTCAAGGGCGACAAGGTCAGCGCCATGCAGAAGCCCAACGAGGGCGGCAGCGGCACCAACGGCGACGGCCGTGGCGGTGGCGGCGGCGGTGGCGGCCAGCAGACCAAGCAGTACAAGTACTTCAAGCGGACCTTCTGGGCGAACTACGACCTCGACTACAAGGTCTGCGCGCGGTACTTCTCGATCGCGCTGAAGGACGTCGGCCGTCTCGGTGACAACGTCGGCGGGCAGGGCCTGGCCTACAACCAGAAGCTCGGCAACCCGGTCTTCGTCTTCGGCTACCCGAGCGGCGCCCACCTCGACGGCAACTACGCCTACTCCGGCAAGACCCTCAAGTGGGCCTACGGCAAGACCTTCGCGGTCCAGGTGCCCGCCATCAAGGGCGAAGAGCTCCAGGGCATGAAGTCCTCCTTCACCGGCGAGGGCTCCATCGGCTCCTCCTGGCTGCTGAAGTACAACAACAGCCGCCGCCTCGGCTACCTGAACGGTGTCACCATCGGCGTCTCCGACACCGACGCCAACAACCGCTTCGACACCAGCGTCTCCCCGTACTTCGACGGCGAGCTCTACGACGTCTACAAGCACGCCGCCAACCTCTGGTCCGGCAAGATCGTCTAACGACCTGGCGGATGTTCGGCGCAGTGGACCGCGACCCCTGCCCCGAGAGCACGCGAAGCACCACACAGGGCCCGGCATCCAGCCGGGCCCTGTGCCATGTCAAGGTAAATGCGCTGTAATCTTCCTCTTTACCGAGGCAAGGACGCGACGAGGCGTCCACACAGAGCGCAAGGAGCGTCCGTGAAGCGCGTCGTCCTGCCCGCCGGGTGTGCGGCGGTCACCGCCGGGCTGCTCTGTTCCAGCGCGTTCACCGGGTCCGGCACGCTCGTGCCGGCCTCCGCCCGGGCGTACGACATCACCGCCACCCGCGCTCTGGCCTCCGAGGCCCAGGTCCCCTCCGTGATGGCGTACTGGCTGGCCGGTGACGGCCAGGCCCTCGCCGACGCGACGCCGTACGGGCTGCGGGCGAAGGTGATCGCCCGGCAGGCGCCGCAGGGCGGCGCGGCGGCGGACGGAAAGCCGGGAGGCGTGCGCCCCGCCGCGGAGAAGTCGGGCGGAGTCCGCCCCGCGGAGGACAAGAAGGCCGCGGCGACCTCCAAGAACGTCAACCTGCCCAGGACCGCGGGCAGGGTGTTCTTCACCGGTTCCGACGGCAAGTCCTACTGGTGCGCGGGGACCTCGGTCCAGGCCAGATACCGGAACCTGGTCGCCACCGCCGGGCACTGCGTCTTCGACACCGAGAACGACGGCGCTCCGATGAGAAACTGGATCTTCATCCCGGGCCACCAGCGCGGCCCGAATCCCTTCGGCGTCTACGCGGGCAAGCAGGCGTTCACCCACCACGACTTCGCCACCTATCGGGACCTCGACCGCGACTACGCGTTCGTCACCGTCTACAACGGTCTCGTGCCGCAGCCGTCCCGGACTCCCGGCCGGATCAGGCTGGCCGACGGCGGCCCGCTCGCGGACGGCGTGGGCGGGCAGGGGCTCGCCTTCAACCAGGAGATCGGCCGCGTGGCCGTCGTCTTCGGTCACTTCGGTCCCAAGGTGCGCGGCGCGACGTTCCGGGTCCAGGATCCGTCCATCCGGGCGGACGAGTTGATCGGCCTGAAGTCGTCGCGTACGGCCGACGGGTCCGCCTGGTTGATCGGCTACCGCAAGGCCGGTCGCCTGGGCTATCTCAACGGCATCACGATCACCACGTCCGGCGGCGCCGCCGTCTCCCCGTACTTCGACAGCGAGTTGTACACCGTCTACACCGAAGCCAGGCGGGTCACGTCCGGCGCGGTGCCCGGTGGAACCGTCCGCGAGGGCGCGAACGAGATCAACATTCTGTAACAAACCGCTCCGGCCATTTCAGGACTTATAGCTTCCTGAATGGGTGCTGTACTTTTTTACCATCCCTTTACTGACGATAGGGGCGCAGTAGCGGCCCTCATCAGCGCAAGGAGCGAACCCCTCATGCGGAAGCGTCTGCTTCTCCCCCTCGGCGGCCTGGCCGCCACCGGCCTCCTGGCCGCCGCCCTGGTCACCCCCGCCACGGCCGCCCCGACCGTGTCCAAGGCGAAGCTCGCCTCGCCGGCCAAGGCCGCGGACATCATCGACTTCTGGACCGCCGACAGCGGCGCCAACCTCAAGGCCGCCAAGGCGTACGGCGCCGAGCACAAGCGCGTGCCGAAGCACGTCTCCACCGGCGGCCCCGCGGCCGACGGCAAGCCCGGTGTCGTCCCGGCGATCGGCGACGAGAAGAAGACCGGCGGCAAGTCGAAGAACGTCAACCTGCCCAAGACCGTGGGCCGGGCGTTCTTCGTCATCGACGGCGACATCTACGCCTGTTCCGCCTCCTCGATCCAGTCGCAGTACCGCAACCTGGTCGCCACGGCCGGCCACTGCGTCTACGACATCGACGGCAACAGCCAGACCGTGGACAGGTGGGTCTTCGTCCCGGGCTACTACGACGGCAAGACCCCGTTTGGCGTCTACGTCGGCAAGCAGGCCTTCACCCACTACGACTTCGACGTCTACGAGGACGGCGACCGCGACTACGCGTTCGTCACCGTCTACAACGGAATCGGATACGACGACAAGAAGGACGTGCACGTCGACCTCGGCTCCCTCGGCAAGAACGTCGGCGGCCAGGGCTTCGCGTACAACCAGAAGGTCGGCCAGCCGGTCTACGCGTTCGGCTACCCGGCCGCGCCGCACAGCGACGGCGACTACGTCTTCACCGGCGAGAAGATGAAGTGGTGCTACGGCAAGCCGGTCTACCCGATCGTCGAGAGCAGCGTGAAGGTCGAGGAGCAGATCGGCCTCAAGTGCTCGATGACCGGCGGCTCGTCCGGTGGCCCCTGGATCCTCAAGTACAACAGCAACCGTCGCCTCGGTTACATCAACGGCGTCACCAGCCTCGGCGGCGACACCGACGGCAACAACCGCAGCGACATGATCACGTCTGCCTACTTCGACGGTGAGACCTACGGCGTCTACAAGGCCGCGCTCCCCCTGTGGTCGGGCTCGCTCGTGAAGAAGGACGGCTCGATCGGCATCACCGAGACCCGCTGATCCGTCCTTCCCTGAGGCCCGGCTCCGGCCGGGCCTCTTCTCATGCCCGGACCCCCCGGCTCCGCGTACGTCCGGGGGGGGCGGGGTGCGATCCCGGCGGGTTCGGACCCGGGCGGTACCCCTCCGATCACCCGTTCTGGGCACGGTCCCATCCCGCGCACCGCGGACCCGCGATGTGACTCTTGTCACACACGAGAAACGCAACCTTTTCGGCGTTCCGTGACCGCATTCGGCGTCGAATGCCGCTCCCATCAGCCGATCTGCGGAAACATCACCATTAGGTACCAGCACGCAGTGAGGCGAAAAATACCCGTTTGATAACGAAACGATCACAGGACGCTGTGAATCGGAGAGGGTGTCGAACGCCCCTTCGAGCGACAAGATCTTCGCTGTAGGGTCCCGGTCATCCCTTTACTGACGAACGGGACGCGGTCGCGTCCCGCGACAGCGCGAGGAGTGAACCCCAATGAAGCAGCGTGTGCTTCTCCCCCTCGGCGGCCTCGCCGCCGCCGGCCTCCTGAGCTCCGCTCTGGTCAC
The DNA here is from genome assembly GCF_020826795.1 of Microtetraspora sp. AC03309. Taxonomy (NCBI): domain Bacteria; kingdom Bacillati; phylum Actinomycetota; class Actinomycetes; order Streptosporangiales; family Streptosporangiaceae; genus Microtetraspora; species Microtetraspora sp. AC03309. The sequence continues at coordinate 19,401 of NZ_JADDIL010000056.1, forward strand.
CCCGGCCCACGCCTCCGGCGACGTCGCCGCCAAACCCCTGGCCTCCCAGACGCTCGCCTGGGAGATCGCGGCCTTCTGGTACGGCGAGGACAAGGCCAACCTGATCGGCGCCACGCCGTACGACGTCGAGACCAAGGTCGTCGCCAAGCACGTGTCGACCGGCGGACCCGCCGCGGACACGAAGCCCGGCATCGTGCCCGCGATCGGCGACGAGAAGAAGTCGACCGCCAGGTCCAAGAACGTCAACCTGCCCAAGACCACGGGCAAGGTCTTCTTCATCGGCGCCGACCGCGAGCCACACTGGTGCACCGCGACCTCCGTGCAGTCGAACTACCGCAACCTGGTCGCGACCGCGGGTCACTGCGTCTACGACACCGAGTCCAACAGCGCGACGCTCGACAAGTGGGTCTTCATCCCCGGCTACTACCAGGCCAAGACCCCGTGGGGCATCTACGTCGGCAAGCAGGCGTACACGCACTACGACTACGACGTCTACGAGGACGGCGACCGTGACTACGCCTTCGTCACGGTCTACAACGGCGTGCTGCCGGACAACAGCGGTGCCGAGGTCAGCGAGTCGGAGTACCGGAAGTACCCGCGCACCCGCGCGCTCCGCAAGCCCGAGGTCCGGGTCTACGAGACCAGGGCCGAGGCCCTCGCCAACAAGGGCAAGGGCACGATCGAGGAAGTCGTCGACACCGGCCACGTGGTGGCGCACGGCACCCCGGGTTCGTCCGACTGGCTCGGCGTCACCCGCGGCGAGTACCTCCGCCTCACCGGGGGCGCGGAGGAACAGATCGCCGGCAAGGTCGAGCGTACGGACACCAAGCTGGCCGCGGACGACCCCGCGGTGAAGGACAGGACGCTCCCCTACTCCAGTTCGGACGGCAAGAAGTACTACTGGGCCAAGGAGATCAAGCCCGCCGAGGGCGAGACCCCGGCCGAGTACGAGTACTACGTCAGCGAGTTCTGCGCGACCTACGACCTGGACTACAAGGTCACGCGGTACTTCGTGCGGACCTTCACCGACGTCGGCCGCCTCGGCGACAACGTCGGCGGACAGGGCCTGGCCTACAACCAGAAGATCGGCAAGCCGGTCCACGTCTTCGGCTACCCGAGCGGGTCGCACCCCGACGGCAACTACGCCTACACCGGCAAAACCCTCAAGTGGAGCTACGGCAAGACCTTCGCCGCCTCCGCCGCCGCGATCAAGGGCGAGGAGCTCGTCGGCGTCAAGTCCTCCTTCACCGGCGAGGGCTCGATCGGTTCGTCCTGGCTGCTCAACTACAACAACGGCCGTCGTCTCGGCTACCTGAACGGTGTCACCATCGGTCTGGCCGACACCGACAAGAACAACCGCATCGACACCAGCGTCTCCCCGTACTTCGACGGCGAGCTGTACGGCGTCTACAAGGCCGCCGCCAACCTCTGGTCCGGCAGCATCGTGCCCAAGTACTAGAAAGTCGAAGTACTAAGAAGTAACGCGCGTCTGGTCGCGGTACGGAGCGACCGCCGCCCGGTCGGCGGCATGGTGCCCGCCGCCGGCCGAGCGGCGGTGCCACGACCGCGTGAGCGCTCCGGTGACACGGGCGCCGCGCACGGGGCTCGGAAAGGGAACGGGGCCCGGCGACGAGCCGGGCCCCGTTCTCATGTGCCGCTGTATGGGCCTGTGCCGCCGCGAACCGCTGTCGCGGGGGTACGGCCCCGATTCAGCGCCGGGCGACACCGTCCAGGCGGGCCTGCTCGGCCACGGCCGTGATCACGGCGGGCGCGACGCGCGCGTCGAACGGAGAGGGGATGACGTAATCCTCGGACAGGTCGTCCCCGACGACGGCCGCCAGCGCGGAGGCCGCGGCCACCTTCATGTTCTCGGTGATGGTCGTGGCCCGCACGTCGAGCGCGCCGCGGAACACGCCCGGGAAGGCGAGCACGTTGTTGATCTGGTTGGGGAAGTCGGACCTGCCGGTCGCGACCACCCGCGCGTGCCTCCTGGCCACCTCGGGGTGGACCTCCGGAGTGGGGTTCGACAACGCGAAGACGATGGCGTCCGGGGCCATCGACATGATGGCCTCCTCGGTCACCGTCGAGCCCGAGAGGCCGATGAACACGTCCGCGCCGCTGAGGGCCTCCTCGGTCGAGCCGGTGAAGCCCGCCTTGTTGGTGTCCCTGGCCAGGGCCTCCTTGACGGGGTTGAGACCGTCGCGTCCGGTGTAGATGACGCCCTTGGAGTCGGCGACGGCGACGTCGCCGATGCCGGCGCCGAGCAGGATCCGGGTCACCGCCACGCCGGAGGCGCCGGCGCCCGCGATGACGGCCCGCAGGTCGCCCAGCGTGCGCCCGGTCAGCCGGGCGGCGTTCTGCAGCGCCGCGAGCGCGACGATGGCCGTGCCGTGCTGGTCGTCGTGGAAGACCGGGATGTCCAGCAGCGAGCGGAGCCGGTCCTCGACCTCGAAGCAGCGCGGGGCGCTGATGTCCTCGAGGTTGATGCCGCCGAAGGACGGGGCGAGCCGGACCACGGTCTCGACCAGCGCGTCCACATCGGTGCAGTCGAGGCAGATCGGGACGGCGTCGACGCCCGCGAACTCCTTGAACAGCAGCGCCTTGCCCTCCATGACCGGCATCGCCGCGGCCGGTCCGATGTCGCCGAGCCCGAGGACGGCGGTGCCGTCGGAGACCACCGCCACGACGTTGGAGACCCAGGTGTAGTCGTTGACGAGTTCGGGCGTGTCGGCGATGGCGGTGCACACTCTGGCGACGCCCGGTGTGTACGCGAGCGAGAGGTCGTCCGCGTCGCGGACCGGAATGGTGGAGCGGACCTCCAGCTTGCCTCCGCGGTGGAGGGCGAAAGCCGGATCGACGTCGAGAGCGTCCAGAGAAGCGGAAGTAACAGTCACAGCGACCCCAGTGTCACGAGGAGTTCCTTCGGTAGACGCCGCAAGAGCGGACCGGCCCGGGCTTCGGTAGCCGCCCGGCGGCCGTCGCCGTTGACGGTCGTCTCTTAGGGGGTACGGGGGTCACCCGTTGTTTGATTGTGCCACATGTTGAGATGGTGCCTGCGAGCCCCTCTCGTTAACACAGTGTCAGAATTATTGCGTATGCAAGCTAACCTGCGGCATGTAATACTCGATGTCCGGTCTGATCACTTACAACCGTGGGTCGCAATTTGGACTTCACCTCATATGCCAAGCTCGCCGTACTCCTTGTCAACGGGCGCGACCAGCTGAAAACCCTCGATTCCCTACGCGAGCTGCTCACCGAGACCGGCCGCACCGAAGCCGCCGCCCGTGCCACCCGGCGAGATCTGGACGCGATCTGCGAGCTGCGCGAGGAGCTGACCGGCGTGTTCGAGTCCGCCGCGAGGGGCGACGGAGCCGACGCGGTCGAGCGGCTCAACGGGCTCCTCGTCCGCCATCCCGTCCATCCTCAGATCTCCGGCCACGACGGCCAACCCTGGCACATGCACCTGACCGAGGGCGGCCGGGTGGCCGACACTCTGGCCGTCGGCTCCGTCATGGGCCTGGCGACGGTCATCACCAGCCTCGGCATGGATCGGCTGGGCATCTGCCAGGCGCCGCTCTGCGGCAACGCCTACCTCGACACCTCGTCGAACCGATCGCGTCGTTACTGCTCGGAACGCTGCGCCAACCGCGTCAACGTCGCCGCCTACCGGGCGCGCAGACGTGGCACGGCGAGGCGGAAGGCGATCCGCGGCCAGTAACGCAGCACCACCCTTCCGACGATCTCGGACTCCGGCACCGATCCGAAGTCCCAGCTGTCCCGGCGTCCCGGGGCGCGCTGGTTGTCGCTCTCCAGCCACCAGCCCTCCCCGGTACGCCGGAACGCCCGCTTGACGATCAGGCCGTGCGGCCGCCGCGCCACCACCAGGTCACCCTCCCTGACAGGGGCGCCACGCCGTACGAGCAGACAGTCTCCGGGACGCAGGACGGGCAACATCGAGTCACCCACGACGCGCACCGTGGTGAGCACATCCCCCTCCACACATGGCTTTCTGAGACGAGTAAGGTCGGTCTTGGACAGTGCTGTCACAGCATTAAGGAAGGATCCCGATGCTCGCACGACTGCTGCGGCCCAAGCACGAGGCGTCCGCCCATTGCGACCTGCCGTGCGGTGTTTACGACCCCGCCCAGGCCCGCATCGAGGCCGAGTCGGTGAAGGCCATCATGGCCAAGTACGCCGACAATGACGACCCGGTGTTCCGCGCGCGCGCTCTCACCATCAAGGAAGAGCGTGCGGAGTTGGTCAAGCACCACCTGTGGGTGCTGTGGACCGACTACTTCAAGCCGCCGCACCTGGAGCAGTACCCTCAGCTTCACCAGCTGTTCTGGGACGCCACCAAGCTCGCGGGCGCGGCCGGTGCGAAGGGCACCGTCGATGTGGCGAAGGCCGACGACCTCCTGGGCAAGATCGACGAGATCGCGAAGATCTTCTGGGAGACCAAGGCCGCCTGAGCCTGAGATCGCCTCGACCCCGCCGGTACGTGACCGCGCGGGGTTCGGTCTTTTTCCGGCCGGTCTGATCCGTGGAATCGACACGGAACGCGCTCTGAGATCGCGACAATCGGCGCGTCCCAGCCGAGCAATCGCGGGCGAGTGGCGGTAGGTTGCAGTGAGCGGCAGTGCGCCGGCTCGATTTGGGGCGAGGAGGAACGTGACCGAGGAAACCGAGACGCCTGCGGTGGATCTGGCTGGGATCCGCGACGCTGTGAGCGTCCGGCTGCCCGCCGTGAGCGCCTATCTGTCAGTGCTGCGTACGGCAACCGCCGGGCTCGCGGCCCGGCTGGACTTCACCCTCGACCAGATCGAGGACCTCCGCATCGCGGTGGACGAAGCCTGTGCCATGCTCCTTCGGCAGGCGGTGCCCGGCACCGATCTGGTCGCCGAGTTCGAGCTCACCGGGCAGGAGATGACGGTCCGGGTCGAGGTCAGCACCGTCGGCGTGACCGCTCCCAAGCGCGACGACTTCGCCTGGATGGTGCTCACCGCGCTGGCGGACGACGTCGACGCCATCTCCGACTCCCCCGATCACATGGCGATCGTGCTGCGCAAGCGGCGAGGCGCGGCGAGGCCGGCGTGACGGAAAGGACTCGTGCCATGGCCTCCGGCGACTCGGCGGTGCCCGACCGCGTGCGTGCCCGCGCGCTCTTCGGGGAGCTCGTGGAGTTGCCGGCCGACGACCCGAGGCGTCAGCGCATCCGCGACGAGCTCGTCGAGCTCCACCTCCCGCTGGTGGAGTACCTCGCCCGCCGCTTCCGTAACAGGGGCGAGTGGCTCGACGATCTCACCCAGGTCGCCACGATCGGCCTGATCAAGTCGATCGACCGCTTCGATCTGGCCCGCGGCGTCGAGTTCTCCACCTACGCGACCCCCACCATCGTCGGGGAGATCAAGCGTCACTTCCGTGACAAGGGCTGGGCGGTCCGGGTGCCGCGCCGGCTCCAGGAGCTCAAGCTCTCGCTCACCAAGGCGATCAGCGAGCTGTCACAGCGGGAGAGCCGCGCGCCCACGGTCGCCGAACTGGCGGCCCACCTGCAGATGACCGAGGAAGAGGTCCTCGAGGGCCTGGAGTCGGCCAACGCCTACTCCACCGTCTCCCTCGACGCGCCCGACTCCGGTGACGACGACGCGCCCGCCGTGTCCGACTCGCTCGGCATCGTGGACGAGTCTCTCGAGGGCGTCGAGTACCGCGAGTCCCTGAAACCGCTGCTGGAGCGTCTACCTCCGCGCGAGAAGCGCATCCTGCTGCTGCGCTTCTTCGGCAATATGACCCAGTCGCAGATCGCGACGGAGCTGGGCATCTCGCAGATGCACGTGTCCCGTCTCCTCGCCCGGACCCTCGCCCAGCTTCGCGAGGGCCTCACCGCGGACGACTGAGTCGCCCTTCCAGGCGAGGTCCGCCTGGAAGGAGCGGTGTCCAGGGTGGTGCATCGCAAGGCGGAGGGCGAGGCCGTGTGGCCGAGCCACGCCGGCAAGGGCATCAGGAAGCGTCCGGCCCGTCCTCGCCCATCAGCGCCTTCGTGGACTGCGGGGCCAGGAGTGTCACCAGGGCGATCACCGCGGCCACCACCAGCGGTATGCCGTAGGCGTACTGCTGAGACTGGATCAACGTGATCGCCACGGGCAACGCGAAGATCTGGGTGATCACGCCCGGACCCCTGCTCCAGCGCAGCATCTGGAGAATCCCCCACGCGACCCAGAGCAGACCGGCGCCGACCAGGATCCCGAAGGCCGCGACGAAGATCGAGCTGATCAGGTCGCTCGGCTTTCCGATCACGGTCTCGACGGCGACGTAGCCGCCCAGGGCCACGGCGGCGATGCCCTCGACGGCCACCATTGCGGAGGCGACGGTCAGGGTCTGGGGTCGGCTGCTCACAGCGGCCCACCTTAACAACATGGGCGGTAGGGCATGGTTCGTGCTCTACCCTTCAGGGCATGCGGGCTCTCCTTGTCGTCAACCCCAAGGCGACGTCGACCAACCATCGCACGCGGGACGTCCTGATGAGAGCGCTCGGCGCCGCCATGGATCTGACCGTCGAGGAGACCGGCTACCGCGGCCACGCGGCGGCGATCGCCGGTGCGGCCCATGAGAAAGGGTTCGACGCGGTCGCCGTTCTGGGAGGCGACGGCACCATCAACGAGACGGTCAACGGCCTGTTGCGCGCGCAGCCCGCGACGCCCGCGACCGACCGCCCCGCACTGATCGTCATTCCCGGAGGGAGCGCGAACGTCTTCGCCCGGGCGCTCGGCCTGCCCAACAACCCGGTCGAGGCGACCGGAGCGGCGCTGGAGGCGCTGCGGGACGGCCGCCGGCGCACGATCGGGCTCGGCGAGGCCGTCTGGGACCGGGACGTTTCGCACGGCGATTCAGGGGCTGAGCCGCCGACAGGCCCGCACGGGTCACGTTATTTCACATTTTGTGCTGGGCTCGGGTATGACGCCGAGGTCGTCCGGGCCGTCGAGGGGTTGCGCAGCGCCGGTTGCAAGGCGACGCCCGCGCTGTACGTCAAGACGGCGCTCAGTCACTACTTCCTGACTGATCGCCGCAATCCGTCCATGCGGCTGGAGCGTCCGCGTCAGGCACCGCAGGGCCGGATCTTCATGGCGATCGTCTCCAACACCGCACCGTGGACCTATGCCGGGCCTCGCCCGATCAACCCGACACCATGGGCCGGCTTCGAGACCGGGCTGGACCTGCTCGCGCTCCGGAAGATGGGGCTGTCCGCCGTACTCGGCCTGGTCCGGCAGATCATCGGCGAGCGCTCGGGACTGCCGACGGGCCGGCACCTGGTCCAGGCCCACGACGAGGAGGAGTTCACCCTTTCCGCCTCCCGTCCGGTGGCCTTCCAGCTCGACGGTGACTACCTGGGAGAACGCGAACGTGTGCTTTTCCGGTCTATCCCGGACGCATTACAAGTTCTCGTCTAGGCCGTTACATGCGGTCATAGTGTGACGCATCCGACAGCCATAACCGGCAAAACCTTCTCCCAAACCTCTTGTGCGGTCTTGGCCTGCCTGAAAAGCTGAATGCGACGTCGGAACGTAGGACCTTTGCGGAGGCCACCGCCCCCCGGAGTGCCCCGGCGATCAATGGACCAAGCCCGGTAGGACCCGTGTTCCGGGCGAAAGTTCGCAGCAGTTAGTGAAAGACTTCACAAAGTTGACGGTCAGGAGCCGCGGAAGGCTCCACTTACGAAGGAGTGGAACGCATGGACTGGCGCCACCGCGCTGCCTGCCGTGACGTGGATCCCGAGCTTTTCTTCCCGATCGGCAACACCGGCCCCGCGCTCATGCAGATCGAAGAGGCGAAGCAGGTCTGCCGGCAGTGTTCCGTCATGGAGTCCTGCCTCAAGTGGGCGCTCGAGTCCGGCCAGGACGCCGGTGTCTGGGGCGGCCTGAGCGAGGACGAGCGGCGCGCGCTCAAGCGCCGGACGGCCCGTGCCCGCGCCCGCGCGAACGTGTGAAAATTCCCCCAAGAGACCACGCACAGACCGAATGCAACAGCATCATCATTTCGCGGTTGTTGCGGTCACATGAAAGGCGAGGGTCGCGTCCCTAAGGACGCGGCCCTTACCCCGTTTGAACCGGAATACTGATCGTGACTTCGGTCCCGCCGCCTTCCCGGGGAGCGATAGACAAGCGTCCGGAAAGCTCGCCTACCACCAGCGTGCGGACGATCTGCAATCCGAGGCTTGTGGTCGACTCCAGATCGAAATCGGTGGGCAGACCCTTTCCGTCGTCCGCCACCACGACCTCCAGATGATCCGCGTCCCGGGACACCACGACCTGGATGCTCCCGCTCGCGTGTGAGAAGCCGTGCTCCACCGCGTTCTGCAGCAGCTCGGTGAGGACCATCGCGATCGGCGTGGCCACGGCCGCGGGCAGCACGCCGAAGCTGCCGATCCGCTTCGGCGTCACGTGCGCCACGGAGACCTCGGCGGTCATGGCGACGACCCGGTCGGCGATGTCGTCGAACTCGACCATCTCCTCCGGCATCTGGGCCAGGATCTCGTGCACGATCGCGATCGACCCGACCCGCCGGACCGCCTCCTCCAGCGCCTCCCGGCCTTCGGGGTTGCCGAGCCTGCGTGCCTGGAGCCGGAGCAGCGCCGCCACGGTCTGCAGGTTGTTCTTCACCCGGTGGTGGATCTCGCGGATCGTGGCGTCCTTGGTCAGCAGCTCGCGCTCCCTGCGGCGCAGCTCCGTCACGTCGCGGATGAGCACCAGCGCGCCGATCCGGCCGCCGCCGACCACCAGCGGGATCGCCCGGAGCAGCACGACGATGCCGCCGCGCTCCACCTCGGTCTCCCTCGGGGCCCGGCCGCTCGCGACGTGCATCAGGTCCTCGTTGATCGGCTCGTCCCGGTAACAGAGGTCCGCCGTGGTCCGCCCGAGCTCCGCGCCGACCAGATCGGCCTGCAGGCCGAGCCTCCGGTACGCGGAGAGCGCGTTGGGCGAGGCGTAGGTGACCCGCCCGGCCCGGTCCAGCCGGAGCAGGCCGTCGCCCACCCTCGGCGAGCGGACGAGCGTCGGCTCCTCCTCGGGGAACGGGAACCTGCCCTCGGCCACCATCTGCGCCATGTCCGAGGCGCTCTGCAGGTAGGTCAGCTCCAGCCGGGACGGGGTACGGGCGGACGACAGGTTCGTGGAGCGCTGGATGACCCCGATGAACTCGCCGTCCAGGCCACGCCGTACGGGAATGGTCTCCTCGCGGACCGGGACGCCGCTGGACCAGTCCGGGTCGCCCTCGCGGCAGATCCGGTGCTCGTTCCAGGCGGTGTCGATCAGCGGGCGTTCGCCCGGCGCGACGACCATGCCGACCACGTCGTCGTGGTAGACGGTGGGGCCGGTGGTCGGCCGCATCTGGGCGACCGCCACCCAGCCGGAGCCCTCCCTGCGCGGGATCCACAGGATGAGGTCGGCGAACGACAGGTCGGCGAGCAGCTGCCAGTCGGACACGAGCGAGCGCATCCACTCGATGCCCGCTGCGTCGAGTGTGGTTTGGCGGGACACCAGGTCGCTGAGAGTCGGCACGACTGCATCATGCGTCCGGAACCGGCCCGAAGGCGAATCCACCTGTCCGACCTGCAAAGATGCACCCATGAGTAGGCCACTCGACACATTGCGTACGGCCACCGCCGGCAGGGAGGCGGCCGGCCTGCGGCGTGCCCTGCGCCCGCGCACGCCCGACCACGACGGGCTGATCGACCTGGCCTCCAACGACTATCTCGGGCTGTCCGGGGACGACCGGCTCATCAGGGCGGCCGTGCGGGCGACGGAGGACTGGGGCACCGGTTCGACCGGCTCGCGGCTCGTCACGGGCACGACACCGCTCCACGCGGAGCTGGAGGCCCGGCTGGCGGCCTTCACCGGCGCTCCCGGCGCCCTCGTCTTCTCCTCCGGCTATCTGGCCCACCTGGCCGCTGTGACGGCGCTCGCCCGCGGCGGCCTGGTGGTCTCGGACGCGCGGAACCGCACATCGATCGTGGGCGCGTGCCGCCTGTCCCGCGCGCGGGTGGTGGTCACGCCTCACGGCGACGTGGCGGCCGTTGAGGCGGCCCTGCGCGAGCGGGACGAGGAACACGCCCTCGTCGTCACCGACGCCGTCTTCTCCGTCGACGGCGACCTCGCGCCGCTTCCCGCACTCCACGCCGCCGCCGTACGGCACGGCGCCCTCCTGGTGGTGGACGAGGCGCATTCCCTCGGGGTCGTCGGCGAATCCGGCGGAGGCGCGGTGCACGCTGCCGGACTTGCGGGGAAATCACATATTGTGAGAACCGTCACGCTTTCCAAGTCGTTCGGATCTCAGGGTGGTGCGGTGCTCGGCGCCCCCGAGGTGATCGAGACGCTGATCGACACCAGGCGTTCGTTCATCTTCGACACCGGACTCGCCCCCGCCTGCGTCGGCGCCGCTCTGCGCGCCCTCGAGATCCTGGACGAGCGGCCTGACCTGCCGAAACGTGCGTCGGCCATCGCGCGGACGCTCGCCACGACGGCGCGCGAGCTCGGCCTGGAGCCCGGCGACCCGGCGGCCGCCGTGGTCCCGATCGTGCTCGGCTCACCCGGGGCCGCGGTCTCAGCGGCGACCCTGTGTGCGGAACTCGGCGTGCGCGTGGGATGCTTCCGCCCACCATCGGTGCCCCATGGGAGGTCGTGTCTGAGGTTGACCGCTCGGGCCAATCTGGGGTCCGATGACCTCGCGGTGATCAGGCGGGCGCTCACCGCCGTGGCCGAACGGAAGGTGGGCTAGTGAGCCGGCGAACCATCGATGACGGCGTGGGGGAGGCATCGTGACCGAACTGACCGAGGACACGCCGAGAGTCCCGAAGTACTACGACGTCAAGCGCAGCCTCCTCGAACTCACCAAGAGCCTGCCTCCGGGCAGCGCGCTGCCGCCCGAGCGCACGCTCGCCGTGCGGTTCGTGACGTCCCGGACGACCGTGCGGCAGGCCCTGTCGGAACTCGTGGTCGAGGGCCGCCTGCTGCGGATCCAGGGCAAGGGCACGTTCGTCGCCCAGCCCAAGGTCGCCCAGGTGCTCCAGCTCACCTCCTACACCGGCGATCTCCGCACCGTGGGGCTCGAACCGGACACCAAGATCCTGGACATCAGCTACATCACGGCGGACGAGCAGCTCGGCCGGCGGCTGGCGATCAATCCGGGGGGCCGGGTGCTGCGCATCCACCGCCTGCGCCTGGCCAACGGCGAGCCGATGTCGATCGACACCACGCACCTGTCCGCCCGCAGGTTCCCCCGCCTCCGGCGGGAGCTCGAGGCGCATTCGTCGCTGTACGAGACGCTGCACAACGCGTACAACGTGCGGCTGACCGACGCCGAGGAGGTCATCGAGACCGTCCTCGCCACGCCGTACGACGCGCAGGTGCTCGGCGTGGACGTGGGCCTGCCCATGCTGCTGCTCACCCGGCACGCCTTCGACGCGGACGGACATCCGGTGGAGTACGCCCAGTCGCTCTATCGCGGCGACCGCTACAAGTTCGTCACGCGTCTGCGCAGGCCAACCCCCTAGGGTTGCCTGATGAGCATCCTTGTCGTCACCGGCACCGACATCGGTGTGGGGAAGACCGTGGTCACGGCGGCGATAGCCGTACTCGCGCGGGAGCGAGGGGCCACGGTCGCGGTGGTGAAGCCGGCGCAGACCGGCGTGACGCCGGGCGAGCCGGGGGACCTCGACGAGGTGATCCGGCTGTCGGGCATCACGACGACGTTCGAGTTCGCCCGGTTCCCGGACCCGCTCTCCCCCGCCGCCGCGGCGCGCGAGTCGGGTCTTCCGTCGCTCTCCCTGGTGGAGTCGGCCGAGCGGATCCGCGAGATCGCCGAGTCCCACCGGCTGGTGATCGTGGAAGGGGCGGGCGGGCTCCTCGTCCGCTTCGACGAGGAGGGCTCAACGCTCGCGGACCTGGCGCACCTGCTGCACGCCCCGGTGCTGGTGGTCGCGCGGGCGGGGCTCGGCACGCTCAACCACACCGCGCTGACGCTCGAGGTGATGGCGGGCCGCGGCGTCGAGCCGGCCGGCGTGGTCATCGGCTCCTGGCCGGCCGAACCCGATCTCGCGGAGCGCCACAACGTCGGCGACCTGGAGATGCTCGCCGCCCGCCCGCTCGCCGGGGCGCTGCCCGAGGGCGCCGCCGCGCTCGACCGTACGGCTTTCGCCCATGTCGCGCGGGCAGGGATCGGTCCCACGCTCGGCGGCGGGTTCGACCCGGCCCGGTTCCGATCGACGCTGAGGCTCAGCCTGTGACCGAGACCGCGGAGCGCCCCAAGAGCGCGGACCTCGGCCTCCTCTCCGACCTCAGGATGTCGATCAAGACGCTGTCGCAGACCCTCAGTGGCTCTCCTTGGGTGTCGCGGGGTCCGCGCCCCATTCCGTCCACGAGCCGTCGTACACCCTGAGCCGATCGAAGCCGATCTCCCGGAGCGCGACGAAGGCCGCGCTGGCGGATATGCCCCCACCGCAGTAGAGGATCGCGGGACGATCGCGCTCGATGCCCGCCCGCTCGGCGAGTTCGCGGAGGTCGGCCGGCGCGCGCAGCAGGCCGTCGCCGTCGAAGAGCACGGGCGCGGGCAGCCGGGTGGCACCCGGTATGTGGGCGCCCGCGGCGCCGTAGGTCGCGTCCATACGGCAGTCGACGATGGCGGTTCCGCCCTGGTCGAGCGCGGCGATGACGTCGTCCTTGGTGGCCCGCAGGTCGCGGGCGAGCGGCACCGGATACTCCCGCGGGCCTGGCTCGATCACCTCGCCGGTGATCGGACGTCCCTCCCGCCGCCAGGCGGGCAACCCGCCGTCGAGGACGTGCGCCTTCGCGTGCCCGTACTGGCGCAGCGCCCACACCAGCCGGGCCGCCATGTAGATGCCGCCGTCGTCGTACGCGACCACGGTCGTGTCGGGACCCACTCCGGCGGCGCCGAGGACCCGCGCGAACCTCTCCGGCTCGGCGAGCTGCCCCTGGATCGGGTCCGTGTCGCTGGACAGGTCGCGTAGCCAGCTCAGGTACACCGCGCCGGGAATGTGCCCGGCGGCGTACGCCCGCTCGCCCGCGGTCTCGTCGTCGAGCTCCCATCGGACGTCCACGACGCGGACGTCCGGGGACGTCAGTCGCGAGGCGAGGTCGGCGGTGCCGATGAAGGCCGGTGACGAACTCATGATTCCTCCTGGGAGCCGAGATAGATCTCTTGTACGCGCGCCGAGGCGATCAGCTCTCCGGCGGGTCCGGACTCGGCGATGTGGCCGGTTTCCAGAACGTAGGCGTGGTCGGCCAGCTCAAGGGCGAGCCTGGCGTTCTGCTCGACGAGCAGGATCGTGTGGCCGTCGTCGCGCAGCCCGGCCAGCGCCTGGTAGATCCGGCTGACGAGCTTGGGCGACAAGCCCATGGACGGCTCGTCGAGGATGAGCAGGGTCGGCCGTGACATCAACGCCCGCCCGATCGCCAGCATCTGCTGCTGGCCACCGGAGAGCACGCCCGCCGCGTCCTTCAGCTTCGGCGTCAGCTCGGGGAAGGTGTGCAGGACGTGGTCGAGTCCCGGCTCCTCCCGCCATCTCCGGGTACGCGTCAGCGTCCCCATGCGCAGATTGTCACGGACGGACAGGTTGGCGAAGACCCGCCGCCCTTCCGGGACGTGCGCGACGCCGAGCCGGGCCAGCCGGTGAGGGGCGTGCCGGCTCACGTCGGTGCCGCCGACCGTGACCGTGCCCGAACGTGGCGTCTGCAGGCCGAGCAGCCCGCGGATCGTCGTGGTCTTCCCCGCTCCGTTGGTGCCGAGCAGGCAGGTGACCTGGCCTCCGCGAGCCTCGAAGGAGACGCCGTGGACGACCTCCAGCCGCCCGTAGGCGACCCGCAGGTCCCGTACGGAGAGAGCGGAGTCGGTCATGATTCCCTCCGGGGTGCGATCCGGTCGGCGTCGGGTCCGAGGTAGGCCTCGATGACGCGTGGGTCCGCCCGGACCTCGGCCGGTTCTCCTTCCATGAGCAACTCTCCGTGGTCGAGCACCGCGATGTGGTCCGAGATCTCCATGACGAGTCTCATGTTGTGCTCGATGAGCAGGACCGCGGCACCGGCGCCGGCCATCCGGGTCACCTGCTCGCCCACGGCGCGCACGCTTTCCGCGGGCAGCCCGGCGACCGGTTCGTCCAGCACGACCACACGCGGTTCGAGGGCCAGCACCCGGGCGAGCTCGACCAGCTTGGCCTGCCCGAACGGCAGTGACTCGACCGGCGCGTCTGCCAGGGCGGTCAGGCCGAACCGGTCGAGCAGTTCCTCCGCCGCCGCGCGCGCCCGCCTGTCCGCGCGTCGTGCCCGAGGCAGGCCGACGACGGCGCTGAGCAGTCCCGCGCCCCCGCGTCCGTACGCGCCCATCACGACGTTGTCGATCACCGTCAGGCCGGTGAAGATCTCCAGGTTCTGGAAGGTGCGTGCCAGGCCCGCCGTGGCCCGCCGGTCGGGCCCTCTGCGGGTCAGGTCGTGCCCGGACACGTCTATCCGTCCCGCGTCCGGACGCTCGAAGCCGGACACGATGTTGGCGAGCGTGGTCTTGCCCGCGCCGTTCGGGCCGATGAGCGCGGTCACCGCGCCGGGGCGCGCCCGGAGCGACACGTCCCGCAGGACGCGGACCCCGCCGAAGCTCTTGGAGATCCCCGTTATGACGAGTCCCTCGTCGGTCACGACGCACTCCCTTCCGTCGCCCGGGCGACGGCGGGCCGTGCCCCGCGCCGCGGCCATCGCGCGCCGACCGCGCCCGCCACACCGCCGGGGAACGCCTGGACGACCACGAGGAAGACCAGGCCCACGATGAGCATCTCGTAGCCGGCGTACTCGGTGCCGAGTTCGTCGAGCGCGGTCAGCAGCGCGGCGCCGATCAGCGGACCCGCGGCTCGTCCCGCACCGCCCACGGTCAGGCCGACCACGCACAGCACCGCCGTCAGGAACCCGAACGACGACGGGCTGACGAAGGTGGCGTCGAAGGTCTCCAGCGCGCCCGCCACCCCCGCGTAGCACCCGCTGAGCGCGAACGCGAACAACCTCAGCCGGAACGCCCGTACGCCGCTGGCGACGGCGGCCGGTTCTGACGCTCCCAGCGCGCGCAACGCCCGGCCCGCCCGCGAACGTTCGAAGTTGTACGCGACGACGACACCGAGCAGGGCGAGGGCGGCGGCCAGCACGTACATGGGGAGCGGGCCGCTGATCTCGATCCCCGCCACCGACAGCGCGGGAATGCCGAGCAGCCCGTTGGGGCCGCCGGTGACTCCCGTCATACGCCCGAACAGGATGTACAGGATGTAGCCCGCGCCCAGAGTCGCCATCGTGAAGTACGTCGCGCGCAGGCGCAGCGACGCCGCCCCGATCACCAGCGCCGCGACGGTGGCCAGCACCGGCGCGGCGACGAAGGCGAGCGCGGGCGGCACGTCCAGGCGGGCGGCGAGGATGCCCGCGGTGTAGGCGCCGAGGCCGTAGAAGCCCGCCTGGGCGAGTGAGCTCATCCGGGCGTAGCCGTTGATGAAGTTGAGCCCGGTGAGCAGCAGCAGCATCACGCAGAAGCGCAGCTGGATCGCGCGCGCGAAATCGGAGATGAAGATCAGCGGCATCGCCGCGAGCAGCACCGCGGTGATCACCGGAGTCGTCGGGCGCCACCGACGGATGCGCGAGACGGCCATCAGACGCGCACCACCTTCCGCTGGGAGAACAGGCCGGTCGGCCGGGTGAACAGAATGATCAGCAGGATCACGAACGCGACCGCGTCGCCGTAGGCGGCCGATCCGTACCCGGCGACCGCCGCCTCGACGAGCCCGATGACGAGCCCGCCGATCACCGCGCCGTAGAGGTTGCCCAGACCGCCGAGCATCGCGGCGGCGAAGCCCTTGAGCCCGAGCAGGGTGCCGGACTCGTACGACATGACGGACAGCGGCGCCAGCCCGGCTCCGCCGAGGGCGCCGAGGACGGCGGCGATCACGAAGACCCAGCGGGCCACGCTGTGGAACGGGACGCCGAGCGACGTGACCACCTCGGGATCATCGGCCGCCGCCCGCAGGATCGTGCCCTGCCGGGTCCGCCGGAAGAAGAGCGACAGGCCGACCGCGACGACGAAGACCACGGCGAGGTTCCACAACGTCTGCGTGTCGGCGACGGCACCGCCCACACGCAGGGGCCGCTCGCCGAGGAAGTGCGGCAGCCCGTACGTCTTGCGGTCGGTGAGCAGCAGGACGGCCGCCTTGAGCGCGACCGCCAGCCCGATCGTGGCGATCGTGATGATCTCGGCGGAGCGGGCGCCGGAGAAACGGCTCACGGCGAACTCGGTCACCAGTCCCGCCACGACGCCCGCCGCCACCGCGCACAGGACGCTGACCGGCAGCGGCGGGTGCCACACCTCGTGGACGACGCCGGCGACGACACCGCCCACCATGACGTACTCGCCCTGGGCGAAGTTCACCGCGCCGGTGCCGTTGGCCACGACGCCGAATCCGACCGCGACCAGCGCGTACACCGCGCCCACGCTGAGGCCGGCGAACACCACTTGGAGCAGGAGATTCATCGCAGTCCTCGTTCTGGTACGGCGCCCGGCCGGGCCGGGCGCCCTGGCGTCTCAGCCGGCGAGTACGAAGCGCTCGCCATCCCACTTGATCATTTCCACGCCGTCCGTGCCGAGGCCGCTGTGGTCCTGGGCGCTGTAGCGGAAGACGCCCGTGACCCCGACGTGCTCGCCGAGGGTCTCCAACGCCTTGGCCGCCAGGGGACCGTCGGTGCTCTTCGCCTTCCCGATCGCCTCGGCCGCGAGCATCAGGGCGTCGTACGCCTGGCCCGCGTAGACGTTGGGCTGCTCGTGGTACTTGGCCTCGTACGCCGCGGCGAATTCGCCGATCGTCTTCTTCTGCGGGTCCGAGTCGGGCAGCAGGTCGGCGACAGGAAGCTTGGGCGAGGACAGGACGGTGCCGACGCCCGCGTCGCCCGCCTGCTTCATGTACCGGTCGTCGACGAATCCGAAGCTGTGCTGGATCAGCGCCGCCCCGTCGGTCACGACCGTCCGCGCGTTCTTCAGGAACGTCACCCCCGAGCTGTCGGTCGTCCAGGCGAGGTACGCCTGCGGCTTCCCGGCGCCCAGCTTGGTCAGCAGCGGGGTGAAGTCGCCGGTCCCGGGATCGAAGGAGGCCACCGCCAGCTTGAGGCCGGCGGCCGGCAGCTCCTTCTCGGCGACCTCGAGCGCGGACTGCCCGAAGCCGCTGGTGTCGGGGAGCAGCGCGACGTTCGTGACGCCCTTGGCCTTCCAGAATTCGATGATCTTTTGCATGACGACCGTGTCGTTGAACGTCGCCTTGAAGGTCAGCGGATGCTCGGTCTCCGGCTGCACGATGGCGCGCGCGCCCTCGGTGGCCACGAAGAGCTTCTTCGCCGACGCGGTCAGCTGTCCCATGGCGAGCGCGATGCCGCTGGAGCTTCCGCCGCCCACGATGGCGTCGACCTTGTCGTCGGTCAGCAGCTTGCGGGTCTGCGTCACCGCGGTGGAGGTGTCACCGGCCGGGTCGTAGAACTTCCACTCGATCTTCCTGCCGTCGATGCCACCGCGCTGGTTGATCTGTTCGACGGCGAGCTCGGTGCCCTTGCGCATCTTGTCGCCGACGTTCGCGGCGGGGCCGGTCACCGAGTACAGCGTGCCGATCTTGATGGTGGCGGCGGAGTCCTCCGCACCGGCGTCGGCGCCGGCGGAGCATCCGGCCGCGAGCGCCGCGGTGATCGTGAGGGCGATCGGCGTGGTCAGCCGTCGCCGAAGTCGTCTGGTCATGGGTCTCTCCTGAGGGGATTCGCGACGCCTCGGCGTCGCGGGAAAGCGTGAGGGAAACGGGGAGAAGGGGCAGGCGGAGACGGCGACGAGTCACCGCTCGCCTGAGGACGGGCCGGGGGTGTCGCGTTCCCACTGCTCGTCGGCCTGCCGGACGGCGGCGACGATGCCCTGGTAGCCCGTACATCGGCACAGGTTGCCGGCCAGCGCCGTACGGATCTCACGCTCGTCCGGGCCGCGCCGCGCGGCGAGCAGCTCGTACGCGGCCAGCAGGAACCCCGGCGTGCAGAATCCGCACTGCAGGGCGTGATTCTCGGTGAAGGCGCGCTGGAGCGGATGCAGTTCCTCCGGGTCGGAGGCGAGCCCCTCCACGGTCGTCACCTCGCACCCCTCCGCCTGTACGGCGAACATCAGGCAGGAACGCACCGAGGCTCCGTCGACGAGGACGGTGCACGCGCCGCACGCCCCCTGTTCGCAGGCCACGTGCGTACCGGTCAGGGCGAGGTCCTCCCGCAGCGTGTCGGCGAGGGACTGTCTCGGTTCCACCGTCACGCGGCGGTCGGCGCCGTTGACCCGGAGACTCACCTCTCGCCGATCAGGCGACATCACGGTCATCCTGCCTTTCCACTGACCCTTCGACTGGCCTTTCCACTGACCTTGCCGCCGCCTCTCCCGCGGCCCGCCGCAGTGCCCGGTCCAGGGCGCGCAGCGCCAGCCCATGCACCAGCCGCCGCCGGTATCCGTCGGCCGTGCTCCACTCGGCGGCCGCGCGTGCCACCTCGGAGAAGGCCGCCGCCGACGGCCGGGCACCGATCAGCCGCTCCACGGCCGGCGGCCGCAAGGGGCGATCGCCCACCCCCGCGCAGACCAGCACGGCGTCCTCGATCACCGCGTCCTCGATCACCGCGCCCTCGGCGACGGGACCCTCGACCACGGGACCCTCGACCACGGGGGCCGCCGACAACGTCAGGGCGCACGCCACACCCGCCACGGGCCGGTCGGCGTACCGGCGGCCGTACTCCACCCAGGCCTGGCCGGTGCGGGAGGACGGCACGGGGAACCGGACGCCGGTGACCAGTTCGCCGGGGTCGAGGACGGTGCGGTACGCCGCGACGAAGAACCGTTCGGCGTCGACGACCCGGCTCCCGTTCGCGGACGCGATGCTCAGCTCGGCGCCGCAGGCCACCGCGACCGAGGGCAGCTCGGCGGCGGGGTCGGCGTGGGCCAGGCTCCCGCCGACCGTCCCGCGGTTGCGCGTCGCGATCCGCCCGATCAACGGCAGCGCGTCGGCGAGCAGCGGGAGACGCGCGGTCACCCGGGGGTCCAGTTCCAGGCGGCGCTGCCGCGTCAGCGCGCCCACCTCCACGGCGTCGGCGGTGACGCGCACGTAGTCGAGTTCCGCGACCCCGTTGACGTCGACCAGCACCTTCGGCCGTACGGTCCGCAGGTTGAGCAGCGGGACGAGGCTCTGCCCACCGGCCAGAACCCGCGCGTCCGCGCCGTGGTCGGCCAGGTGGTCCAGCGCCTCGTCCAGCCGGCGAGGGCGGACGTAGTCGAACGGGGCGGGTTTCATGATCGGTTCAGGCTCCGATCGGGGAACCGATGCGGGTGATGTCCCAGGCTTCGGTCATGTGCAGCGGCAGCACGTTGTCGCCGCCGATCTCCTTGAGCCGGAGCATCGTGTCGTACGCCTCGAAGAGGTCGGTGTGCCCGCCCGGCGGGATGACCTTGAAGTGCTCGCTCTCCTCCTCGGAGGGGTAGAAGTTCTCCTTCAGCACGCACATGCCGGCGATGACGAACGCGCCCTCGCTGGTCGTGACGATCGCGGACTGCCCACCGAACGTGTGCCCCGGCGAGAGCACCAGGTCGAGACCGTCGGCGATCTGGTGCGACCCGTCCAGGAGCCGCAGGTCCATTCCCGCGATCTTGTCGTAGTGCTCCTTGGGGGCGAAGGAGGTGGCGAACATCTCGTGCGACGGGGTGGTCTCCCACTCCTTGCGCTGCACGTAGAACGCGCTCTCGCTGAACGGCTCCACCGTCATGCAGTGGTCCCAGTCCAGGTGCGACAACACCACCACGTCGATGTCGCGCGGTGACAGGCCCCGGTCGGCGAGATGTCCGGTGATCGGCTTGACGTCGACCACGTCGGCGAACACCTGGCCCACGTGGACGAGCTCGCGGTCCTTCGGCCTGATGTGCTCGCCGTAGTCGGCGGCGCTGCACCCGACGTCGACCAGCACGTTGAGGTCCTTGCCCCGGATCAACCACGACACGTACGGGATGTCGATGGCGACACCGGCGTTGTGCATGTAGGTGAACCGGCTCTTCTCGCGGTGCGGCCCGTAGGCGACGACCATCGGTTCGATGGTGAACAAGACTGCTTCCTTTCCAGGTCTTATGGAGAAGTACGGGGTCTCAGGAGGGCGGCTGCGGGCGATCCGGGTCCCCGATCAGCCCGGCCACGTACTCGGGCGTCAACGGAGTGCGGTCCACTTCCGCCCCGAAGGGGACGAGCGCGTCGGCGACCGCGTTGGCCACGGCCGCGGGGGTGGAGACGACCCCCGACTCGCCCATGCCCTTGACTCCGTTCACCGTCAGCGGCGACGGCGAACAGTGGTGCCCGAGCCGTACGGGCGGGATCTCGGCGGCCGTCGGCAGCAGATAGTCGGCGAAGGTCGTGGCCAGCGGAAGTCCGTCGGCGTCGAAGGGGATGTGCTCGTAGAGCGCGCCCCCGACCCCTTGCGCGAACGCGCCCAGCACCTGCCCCTCGACGATGAGCGGATTGATCATGGTTCCGCAGTCCTCGACCGCCGCGGCGTCGAGCACGGTCACCCCGCCGGTCCACGGATCCACCTCGACGGCGACCATCACGCACCCGTTCGAGTACGTGGCCGGGGGATCGTAGAAGCGCGTCACCACCAGGTCCGGCTCGGGCACGACCTCTCGCACCGACGGATCGAAGTACGCCCGCTGGGCGAGCGCGCGAAGCGGGAGTGCCGTGCCGGAGTCGCCGCGGACGTGGACGTGCCCGTCCGCGAAGACCAGGTCGCCGGGATCGCGTTCGAGCAGCCCCGCGGCGATGGCGGCGAGCTTGTCGCGCAGGTCCCGGGCGGCCAGGGTCAACGCGCCGCCCGTCACGGCGGCCGTCCTGCTGGCCCGCGTCCCCGCCGTGCTCATCGGAACGGCCGCGGTGTCGTTCGCCAGCACGGTGACCTCGGCGGGATCGACGCCGAGCACCTCGGCCACGACCTGGGCCAGCGACGTGGCGTGCCCCTGCCCCTGCGAAGGGGTGCCGACCGCCACGGTGACCTCGGCCGAGGGTTCCATCGTGATCCGGACGCTGTCGTGGGACGAGAACGACCACGACGACTGGGCCGCCCCCTCGGTGCCCCAGCCGCTCGGCTCGACGTACGGGCTGACACCGATGCCGAGGTAGCGGCCGGTCTCGCGGGCGGCCCGCTGCCGCTCCCGCAGCCCCGGATAGTCGATCAGTTCCGCGGCCGTGTCGAGGGACTCCACGAAGCTGCCGCTGTCGTAGACCATTCCGGTGGGCGAGGTGTGCGGGAACTCCCGTACGAGGTTCTGCCGCCGCAGGTCCACCGGATCGCGGCCGAGCAGCCGCGCGGCGCGGTCGATGAGGACCTCCCGCGCCGAATGACTGGCCGTCCATCCCACACCCCGGTAGGCCGAGATCGGGGTCTTGTTGGTCAGGACCGCGGTCACCTGCCACGCCACGTCGCGGATCCGGTACGGCCCGGGAAGCAGCCCTGCGGAGAGGTAGGACTCGATCAGCGTGCTCGCGCTGTTGTAGGAGTACGCCCCCGAGTCACCGAGAATGCGCGCCCGGATCGCCTCGAAGGTGCCGTCGGCGGCGACCGCGAGCTCCATGTCGATGATCTGGTCCTTGGAGTGCGGCGCCGCGGTGATGTTCTCCCTGCGGTCCTCCACCCACTTCACCGGCAGGCCGGTGGCGCGCGCGGCCAGCGCCACCGCCACCTCCTCGGGGGAGGCCGGGATCTTCTGCCCGAAACCGCCGCCGACGTCGGGGACGAGGACCCGGATCCGCCCTTCCGGCATGTCCAGGCAGGCGGCAAGCTTGCGGCGCAACAGATGGGGCGACTGGGTCGAGCTGTGCACGGTGAGGCGGTCGTCGGCCCGGTCGTAGCTCGCCAGGCAGCCGCGCCCCTCCATCGGCGCCGCGACGAAGCGCCCGGTGGTGAACCGGCCGCTCAGCACGTGCGCCGCTCTCGCGAAGGCGGCGTCGACGTCGCCGTGCTCACGGCCTCCCTCGTACACCACGTTGGTGGGGAGGTCGTCGCACAGCCGCGTCGTCCGCTCGGTGCGCGCGGCCTCGGGGTCGGTGACGACCGGCAGCGGCTCGTAGCCGACCCGGACCAGATCGGCGGCGTCCTCGGCGACGGCCCGGCTCTCGGCCAGGACGACGGCCACCGCCTCGCCCGCGAAGCGCACGCGGCCGGCCGCCAACGCGGGCTGCGGCGTCTTGCGCAGATCCGGCACCGCGACGGCGTCGAGCAGCGGCCGATGCGGCAGATCGTCCGCCGTCAGGACCGCGCGCACGCCCGGCAGGGCCCGCGCGGCGGCGGAGTCCACGGCGACGATCGCGGCGTGCGCGTGCGGGGACCGCACGAAGCACGCGTGCGTCACCCCGGGCACCGTGACGTCGGCGAGATAGCGCCCCGCGCCGACGAGGAGCCGGGGGTCCTCCCTCCGGGTCAGCCTGGCGCCCAGCGCGCTCCCGGAGGACGTGACCCGAGGCGGCCGCGAGCCCATGCACCCTCCCCACACGACAACGAGCGATTTCCTGCGATCCCGCACAGCAATGATCAGTACGCGTCCACGAGTGAACGGCAGGCATATCCGCAGTTACGGAGGGGTCATCCAGGACGTCCCCGCGCATGCCCAACGCGATCGCCGATCAGTTACTGTTCGGACAGACAGGAAAACCATACATTACCTATCTAGTAGATTGGAAATATGGTCCGAACCCTCGGCCTGTACTACGGTGACGGGGTCTCGCCATCAGCCCAGGCGACAGCGACCACAGGGGGAATCACCGCGTGCCCAGCCCGAACCGCAGATCGGCCGAGGGCCGTACGGACGAGCCCGCCACGGAGCACGACTCCGCGGGCCGCCGGCGCGACCCCGGCCGCTCCCGGCAGGCGATCCTCGACGCGGCCGAGCGGATCTTCGCCAGGGAGGGCTACGACGGGGCCAGCCTCGTCGCGATCGGCAAGGCCGCGGGCGTCTCCGGGACGCTTCCCGCGTACTTCTTCAAGGACAAGGCGACCCTCTACGCCGCCGTCGTCGAGAGGCTGTTCGACCACCGCGACCACACACTGGAGCGGCTCGTCGAAGCGGCGATCGCCGCCCTCGACGAGGGAGAGGACGGGCTGCGCCGCGGCCTGGACATCCTGGTCGGCGGATACCTGCGGTTCCTGCTCGACCGCCCCGCATTCGTACGGCTGATGTCGCGCGACGCCCTGGAGATGGGGCGGGCCGGCCGCGCGACCACCCCGCGCCATTCCGCGGCGTACGAACGCGGTCTGCGCCGGTTCATCGCGGCCCTGCCGTCGCGGCCGGGCCCCGGAGTCGACCCCGACCAACTGCTCATCAGCGTCGTGGCGCTCTGCTTCTTCCCTATGGAACACGACGCGACCATGCTCGCCGGCATGGGCTACCGCGCCTGGAGCACGGGCTTCGTGGAGAAACGCGCCGACCATGTGGTCGACGTCCTGCTCCGGGTCCTGGCCGGCCCCGGCGGCACGGGGTGACACCGGAGCGTCACCCCGTGCTCGGCGGGACAGGTCAGCAGGACGAGTCGTAGGCGCAGAGCTTCACCGTCATCTTCTTCGCGTCCACGAGGTTGCGGGGGTAGACGTCCGCCTTCGTGAAGAACGACGCGTACGCGCGGTAGACCGCGACGGCCCGGCCGCGCCGTACGACGACGGCCCGGCCGCCGCCCGCCTTGGCACTCGAACCCTTGTAGTTCTGATAGCTCACCTTGAGCGCCTCGGCGCCGAGCTTCAGCGGGGTGGCCGTGTAGACCTCCGACAGGCCGCCGCCCGCCGGGTGGACCCGGCAGTCCTTCACCGCCTTCCGTACGGCGGCGAACGCCTGCTTGGCCCGTGCCTCGCTGCCGTAGACGACGAGCTGCTCGACGACGGAGCCGTCCGGTTCCGCGTGGGTCAGGGTGCGGGCGGCGGAGCGGCCGGTCCGGCCGACGCCCTTCTCCGTACCGCAGGGGTTGAGGTCCAGCGGCTCCGCGGTGGCCTCGCTCACGAACCAGGGGAACTCGGCGTTGAGGTTCGCGCGTGCTTCCTGCTCGTGGATCAGGAAGTTCTTGGGGATCTTCGTGGCCTCCGTCGTCGCCGCGTACGCGGGGACCGGGATCGCCGCCAGGACGGCCAGGGCGGCGACCGCGCCCATCATCGTCTTCACGCCCAGGATGATGTCATTCAGGTGTAGATCCGTCGCCTGGCGGGCAGTGGCGACTCATCTATCCCCCTATGTGACTGGCTGGTAGGTTTCCCGGCATGGAGTCAGCAGCGAAGCACGCGGGCGACATCGCGGTCGCCGTTTCCCAGGCATACGGCGTCGAGACCATGTTCACGCTGTCCGGGGGACACGTCTTCCCCCTGTACGACGGCGCGGTGCACGAGAACATGCGCATCCTCGACGTGCGGCACGAGCAGAGTGCCGTCTTCGCCGCCGAGGCGACCGCGCGGCTCACCCGGAAGCCCGGCCTGGCGGTGCTGACCGCCGGTCCCGGCATCACCAACGGCGTCTCCGGCGTCGCGACGGCGCACTACAACGGCTCCCCCGTCGTCGTGATGGGAGGCAGGGCACCGCAGTCCCGCTGGGGCTCGGGCGCCCTGCAGGAGATGGACCACCCGCCGCTGTTCGAATCCATCACCAAGCTCGCCTTCACCGGCTCCGGTGCCGACACGATCGGCCAGGACGTCGAGATGGCCTACCGTACGGCTCTCGCGCCCCACCGCGGCCCGGTCTTCATCGACTTCTACATGGACCACCTGTTCGCGCCGTCGCCCGAGCGGACCACCGAGACGCTCGCGCCGTCGCCGCTCGAACCGGACACCGACGCGCTCGCCGACATCGCGAAGCTGATCGCCGCGGCCGAGCGGCCGGTCCTGGTCCTCGGCTCCGACGTGTGGATGGACCGCGCCGAAGAGGCCGCGCGGGACTTCGCCGAGGAGTACCGCCTGCCGGTCATCCCCAACGGCCAGGGCCGGGGCATCCTCCCCTCCGGGCACGACCTGCTCGTCACCCGGGCCAGGGGGCTCGCCTTCGGCCAGGCCGACCTGGTCATCGTGGCCGGCACGCCGCTGGACTTCCGGCTCGGCTACGGATGGTTCGGCGGCAAGGACGGGGCTCCCCTGGCCAAGGTCGTGCACATCGCCGACGCCGCCTCCCAGCTCGCCACGCACGTCGGCCTGGCCGGCTCCGCCGCGGGGGACCTGTCCCTCACCTTCTGGGGCCTCGCCGCCGCCTGCGCGACCGCCGGGGTCGATCCGAAGGCGTACGCGCCGTGGGTGTCCACCCTGGCCGAGACGGCCTCCGCCGCGATCGCCGGTGACGCCGAGCTGCTCGCCTCCGACGCCGACCCCATCCACCCGATGCGCGTCTACGGCGAGCTGGGCCGGGTCCTCGCGGACGACGCCGTGGTCATCGGTGACGGCGGCGACTTCGTGTCCTACGCCGGCAAGTACGTCGAGCCGCGCAACCCGGGCAACTGGCTCGACCCCGGCCCGTACGGCTGCCTCGGCACCGGGCTCGGCTACTCGATCGCCGCCCGGCTCGCCCGGCCGTCCTCTCAGGTCGTGCTGCTCCTCGGCGACGGCGCCGCCGGGTTCTCCCTGATGGACGTGGACACGCTGGTCAGGCATCGGCTGCCGGTCGTCATGATCTGCGGCAACAACGGCATGTGGGGCCTGGAGAAGCACCCCATGCAACTGCTGTACGGCTACGACGTGGCCGCCGACCTCCAGCCCCAGTGCCGGTACGACCAGGTCGTGACGGCGCTCGGCGGCGGCGGAGAGCTGGTGACGTCGCCGTCCGAGATCGGCCCCGCACTCCGGCGGGCCTTCGACTCGGGCGTGCCGTACCTGGTGAACATCGCCACCGACCCGGCGGTCGCCTACCCCCGCAACACCACCGGGATCTGATCAGGGCGAGGCACTGGCGTCGGGGGTCGCCGAGGGCGACACGCTGGGCGTCGCGCTGGGACTGGGCGACGCGCAGGCGATCTTGGTCACGAAGATCTTGATCGTGGCGCCCTCGCGGGCCGACTCCCCGCCCTTCGGATCCTGGGCGGTGACCTTCGTGCACGCCCCCGAGCCTCCGACGAGACTCCTCTTGGCGTTGAACCCGAGGGCCTTCAGCTTGGCGATCGCCTTCTCCTCGGTCAGGCCCATCACCGAGGGCACCTTCTCCATGGGCTCCTCGCTCTCGCTCGGGCTGGGAGACGGGCTCGGCGACGCCGACGGTGACGGTGACGGCGAGGAGGTCCTCGTCGGCCTGGTGACGACCGGGGGCGGCGTCAGGACGGGAGTCGGCGTCGGGGTCCTACGCCTCGGCCTGCTCGGCGACGGACTGGACGTCGGCGTCGCGGTGTGCACGTCCAGCGACGAGGGCGTGGATGTGCCGGGCTGGTCCGTGCCGGACGCGGCGAGGGCGTTGATGCCGAGCGCCGCGAGCCCGGCGAAGACGGCGAGACCGGCCGCCCCCGCGGCGATCGGCGCTTTGCGGCTCTTCCTGCGACGTGAACTCCTCGGCCCGGGTGAGGTCGCCGCGGTGCCCGTCGCCGGAACCGCCGGACTCTCCTCCCACGCCTCGGCGCCGTACGCGCGGTCCGCCTGGGTCGGGTAGTCGGACGAGGCGTATCCCCCCGCCTCCGGGGCGTATCCCCCGGTGGGGGGGCCGTACCCGGCGGCGGCCTGGGGGTATCCGCCGGTGGCCTGGGGATATCCGCCGGTGGCTGGAGGGTATCCGGCCGCGGCCGGCCCGCCGAGGTCGGGCCCGGAGAGAGCCGTACCGGTATCGGCCGGCTGCTGGAGCTGCGGATGGGTGGGTCGCATCGAGTGGTGCACGGACCTGCGGGCCGCCTCGCTCATCGCGGCGGCGTCCGGCCAGCGCCGGGCGGGATCCTTGAGCAGTGCCCGCTCCACCACCATGCGCACAGGCGGCGGCACGTCCGGAGGCAGCGGCGGAGGCTCGTCCCGGATGTGCTGAAGCGCGATGGCCACCGGGGACTCGCCGTCGAAGGGCCGCCTGCCGGCGAGGCATTCGTACGCCACCACGCCGAGGGCGTAGACGTCCACGGCGGGCGTGACGGGCGCGCCCTCGGCCTGCTCGGGCGCGCAGTACGCGGCGGTGCCGAGGACCATGCCCGCGTCGGTCAGGCGACTCGCCGCGTCGGCCCGCGCGACGCCGAAGTCGGTGAGCACGAGCGTGCCGTCCTGACGGACCAGGAGGTTGCCCGGCTTGACGTCCCGGTGGACGATGCCGCGCTCGTGCACGGCCTGGAGCGCGGCGGCGGCCTGCGCGATGAGCTCCATCGCCGGCTCGGGACCGATCCGGCCCAGCCGCGTCAGCAGCCGGTCGAGCGGCTCACCGTCCACGAACTTCATCACGAGGTACGCCGTCGGCCCGTCTCCGGGGACGTCGGCCACGCCGTAGTCGTAGACGTCGACCACACCGGGGTGGTTGACGGTCGCCATGGCGCGGGCCTCGCCCTGGAAGCGGACGGCGAATCCGGGGTCGTCGAGCCTGCCGGGGAGCAGCACCTTGACGGCGACGGTCCGCGCGAGAACCATGTCCTCACCGCGCCAGACCTCGCCCATGCCACCGGCGCCGAGCCGGGCGTCCAAGCGGTAGCGCCCCGCCAGCGTCATCCCCTGGGCCACCATGTGCCCAATACCCCCTCATGTTCCCCGGAGTTGTCCAACAAAGCAGATTCGCATCTCGGGAAAGTCACGACCAGATCACGAAAGCCTGCATGCTGAGCATGAGCCTACGCGCGAGTGATCCCATTCTCGGAACAACGGGCGAACCACCCCTGCGGGTTCACCTGGACCACCATGCGCCTGCGGCACTGCGCACAGTAGCGCGGCGGCTCCAGGGTGCGGGCGGCGACGCACGCCGCTGATCATCCTCACCGGACGGCCCACCACAGTGGTCGCAGAACACGTTCACGGCCTCCTAGCGTAGGACTACTAGGCTGGAATGCATGACGCTAGCTCCTGGCCTGCGCGCCAACGTCCTCATCATGGTGGAGCGAGAGGACACCGCGATCAGGGTGGGCAGTGGAGACGTGCCCGTTCTGGGCACGCCCAGACTGCTCTCGTTCGCCGAAGGCGCGACGGTCAAGGCGGTCCAGCGCTACCTGGAGCCGGGCCAGACCTCGGTGGGTACGCGGGTCGAGTTGGAGCACCGCGCGCCCAGCGCCGTCGGCATGCATGTGGAGATCTCCGCCGAGCTGACCGACGTGGACGGCAGGCGACTCGTCTTCGCCATCACCGCCGTCGACAAGACCGGAAAGCTGGTCGCCGCCGGGAGGATCGAGCGGGTCGTCGTCGACCGGGAACGCTTCCTCGGCGCGCTCTGACCCGGAGGGGCCCAGTCGAGTCCGACGGGCCACGCCCCGGCGCACGGTCGGCATCCGCCAGACGCTCACCTAGTCGATGACGGCGATCAGGTCGCCCCCCTGGATGACGTCGCCCTCGGCGACCTTGAGCTGCGCCACGACGCCCGCGTCCTCGGCGAGGACCGGGATCTCCATCTTCATCGACTCCAGGATGACGAGCGTGTCGCCCTCGTCGACGGTGTCACCCTCGGCGACGACGATCTTCCAGACGTTCGCCACCATCTCAGCGCGTACTTCCGCCACCACAACACTCCTCTTCATTCGGCGATCCACTCACCGACTCCGGCGGATCCATGCCGGGACCGGCTTCCAGCACCATCAGACCGGCGTCATGACCTCATGCGGGACACCAGCCCGGTGTCGTAGTTCCCCGCTCGCGAACTCCGGGTGGTCCAACAGCTCGGCGCAGAAGGGCAGGTTGTTCTTGGGCCCCTCGACGGGAACGCCGTGGCAGCCGGCCGATCTCCGCAGCGACACGTACGGCGTCCGCCAGGCCGGTCACCGGCGCGCGGGTGCCCGTGGCGACCGGGACGCCCGCGTTCTCCATCAGGCTCCTAGCGTTGATCTTGTCGCCCATCCGGACGATCGCCTCGGGAGCCGGGCCGATCCAGACGAGACCTGCCTCGACGACCGCGCGGGCGAACGGCAGGTCCGCGTCAGCGTCCGAGTAGACCGCGGCCGCCCGCAGCCCCATACGCCTCGCCGTGCGGATGATCCGCCGGGCGATCTCGCCGCGGTCGGCGACAAGGACTGACTCGAACACGCAGCCAACCCTACGGGGGTCTCCCAGTGATCCCCTGCGCTTGATTCCAACTGAAGGCGACCCGCGAATCTGTAGGGTCGGCACAAAAGCGGCCCCCCATCGCACCGCGTTCACGGCGAGCCGGTGCGACCTCTCCTACAAGTGGTTCACCGTGGGCCGACGCCGACCTCTGCTACAAGCGGTTCACCACGGTGAGCCGGTCGACCACCCGCGCCATCGCCTCGATCACGGCGGGATCGTACTCGGTGCCGATGCCGAGCCTGAGCCGCTCCAGCGCCGCCGCCGCCCGGTCCCGGTCGGCGGATCCCCCCACCAGATCGTCGTACGCGTTGGCGGCCTTGATGACCCGGCTGGCCGTCGGCGGCGCATGGTCGACGGTGTCGCACTGGCGGCGGACGATCTCGGCGACCCCGTGCAGGACACCGGTCTTCCTGATCACCTCGGCCCCGAGCTCGGCGATCCGCTTCGCCTGCGACGGATCGGTGAGCACGGTGGCGCCGCCCGGGATCGGGTCGCTCAGGGAGAGCTGCCCGATGTCGTGCATGAGGGCGGCGTACTCCAGCTCCAGCAACTGGGGCTCCGACATGCCGAGCTCCCTGCCGACGGCGACCGACAACGTGCTGACCCGGCGGGAGTGGCCGGGCTCCACGTATCCCCCGACCTCGGTCACCCGGCTCAGCGCCCGCACCGTCTGCAGGTAGGTCGCCCGGATGCCGGCGTACTTGCGGAACGCCACCTGCGTCACGAGCAACGGCGCGGCGAACACCAGCAGAGCGGTCATGTTCATGCTGTGCGCGGCGAGCGCGAGCAGCGTTCCTGACGCGGCCACCGCCGCGCCCAGCGGCGCGCCCATCCGCAGTTCATCGCGTACGGCGACGCCGAAGGCGGTCCTGACCTGCTCGGCCCTGAGCATCGCCGCGATCACCACGTCGGCCGTCAGCATCAGCACGATGAGGGCCGCCATCACGCCCAACGCCGGCCACCAGTTGCCGTCGATGGCGATCGAGTAGAGGGGTGCGGTCAGCGGCCGGTAGGCGAAGGCCAGCAGCGAGCCGGCCAGCAGCCTCCTGGCGATCGCGTCGAGCCGGGGCGGGCGGCCCACGGCGAGATGCGGCAGTGCTCCCGCGATCATGCCCACCGACATGACGGCGACGACCTGCAGCGCCGTCTGCCTGGCGGGCTGGCCGCCCACGTCGAGCAGGAGCGCGTACCCGATCGCCGCCGCCGTGGAGATGGGCGCCACCTCGCGGTTGCCCGGCATGGTGAGCCTGGCCAGCTCCCCCACCGCGATCAGCGCGCCGAATCCGATCGCGACCTGCGAGTCGACCAGCCCGTTCGCCGCCGTGTGGGAGATCCCCGCCACGGTGAGCATCCCGGCGGCACAAATGAGGAGTAACTGGCCCGAGTCGAGCCCGCGCATCGCCCTGGCGGCGGTCATGAGTCCTCGCCCTCAGCGTTCTGAGATGACCTGGATGGGCATGGTCGGGTCGTCGTGATCCTTCGCGGTGGTCACCACGGCGCCGGGCGGCGCGGGCACCGCGCGCGGCGGCTCCCAGCCGTGGCGGTCGAGGGCCTTGATGAACGTGCTCACCATGACGGGGTCGAACTGCGCGCCCGCGCTCTTGCGTAGCTCGGTCACGGCCTCCTCGATCGACTTCGCCTTGCGGTAGGCCCGGTCGGACGTCATCGAGTCGAACGCGTCCGCCACCGCGATGATCCTGGCGAACTCCGGGATCTCGTCACGTGCGAGGCCCATGGGGTAGCCCTTGCCGTCATGCCGCTCGTGGTGGTGCATGATCCCGGCGAACGCCTCGTCGAGGAAGTCGATGCCGCGCACGATCTCCAGGCCGCGCATCGGGTGCAGCTGGATCGCCGCGTACTCCTCCTCGGTCAGCTTGCCGTCCTTCTGCAGGACCTTCGTGGGCACGCCCAGCTTGCCGACGTCGTGCAGCATCCCGGCGTATCTGATCGCCCGCAGCCGCTCGGTGCCCATGCCGATCTCCTCCGCGATCATGGAGGACGCCCTGGACACGCGGGTGCAGTGCCCCCGCGTGTAGTAGTCCTTCGTCTCCACCGCCTGGCACAGCGCGGCGATCGTCGCGTCATAGGAGCGCTGCTGGGCGTGATAGTGCCCGAAGGCCCAGCGCGCCACGAACAGCGGGATCAGCACCAGCACCGCCGAGATCGACTGGACCGTCGCCCACAACCCGGCGATCAGCAGCCCGAAGGTCGCGTAGCCGAGATAGGACACCAGGATCTGGACCGTGCCCCGGAGCGCCACCTGGTCCCTGCCCACGCCCTCGGCCAGCAGGAGGATGACCGCGGTCAGGCCGAAGTTGATCAGGACGAAGGCCCCGGTGGCCGCGCCGTACGGGATGATCACGCCGGGGAAGTCGTCCTCGCGGGGCAGGCCCACGATGCCCCCGGCGTGCTGGAACGCCACTCCCGCGGCGTATCCGCAGATCACGAACTGGGCGCCGTTGAACAGCCGCTTCACGATCGGCAGGCCCGGCCGCACGCTCACCACGGCCATGAGCCCGACCAGCGCGGCCCCCTCGGGGCCGACCAGCACCACGGCGGCCAGCGCGGCGGAGAAGCTCACCGAGATCGCCGCCTGCGGCACGTTGAGCACCGTCGGTACGGACTCGCACACCAGGAACAGCAACGCGAGCACGACGAGCGTCGGAAGCTCGGCCTGGTCGAACCATCCCGGAGAGACGGCGCTGTCGACCACCAGTGCGGCGGCGGCTCCGATCAGTACGACGAAGTAGACCTTTGCCCGCCACGGCAGTTCCCGCATGCGGCCACCTCGCGCCTCAGGTCCAGGAGATCCCGGAGGTCACGCCGGTCTCGGCCACGAACACCACCACTGGGGCGAGCAGTAACAACGCCGCCAGCATCTTGGTGGCCATCCTGTTGAACATCGCTGCCTCCACATCGAATTCGCCCACAGGCTACAGAAGCCAAGGTGCCCGGTCAGAGAGCTCGGCGAACCGCAGCCAAACCGTAATCAACCGATCACGCTGCGCTCATTTGCCCTACTTCGTCCGGCGATTCGGCGCGTCCGCGACCGGCTGCTTCCCACGTCATCCCCACAACGCGAGAACAGCGACCGTTCACAGACCGTCACCCCACCACCGGCCCGGAACTCGGTTACGTGCCCGGCGTCCATCCCCGTCAAACCCAGAGGTCCCACAGGCCACGGCCCGGCCCGTACGGCGGAGCGCTCTCAGACGACACCGGAGGCGACACCCTGATGGGCGCCCGGTGCGGCGCCCGGTGCGGCGATCGAAGCGGTGTCGGAAGCGGTGTCGGAAGCGGTGTCGGGAGCGGTGTGCGGCGGCGTGGATCAGTGTGCGATGTCGGGCAGTGCGCGGCGGCGGGTCAGGGGCGTGCGGCGGCCCAGGCGACGGTGGCCTTGAGTCCGGTGGCGAGGTCGGTCCGCGGACGCCAGCCGAGGCCCTCGCGGGCCGGCTCGGGATCGACGGCCATGGCGGGCAGGTCACCGAGGCGGGCCGGGGCCAGGCCGGGCTCGTCGGGAGCGCCGGCCGCCGCGGCGATCAGCGTGTGCAACTCGCGGTCGGTCGTCTGCACGCCCGTGCCGAGGTTGAACCTGCGCCCGTGGCCGTCGGGGCCGCAGGCGCGGACGAAGCCGTCCACGACGTCCTCGACGAAGATGTAGTCCCGCGTCTGGGAGCCGTCGCCGTACAGGACCGTGGGCCGCCCCGCCAGCAGGGCGTCGGTGAAGATGGCGACGACCCCGGCCTCGCCCTCCGGTGACTGGCGTGGGCCGAAGACGTTGGACAGCACCAGCGTGGTGTATTCCAGCCCGTGGAGCGCGCTGTAGGCCGACAGGTACACCTCGCCGCTCAGCTTCGAGGCGGCGTACGGCGAGCGCGGGTCGGTGGGGGCGTCGCCGGGCACGGGGATGACGGCCGGCCTGCCGTACACCGCGACGGAGGAGGCGAAGACGACCTTGCGCGATCCCGCGCGGTGGGCGGCCTCCAGGACGTTGACGGTGCCCTCGACGTTCACCCGCGCGTCGTGCGTCGGGTCGGCGACGCTCTTGCGGACGCTGATCTGCGCCGCCAGATGGCAGATCACCTCGGGACGCCACGCCTCGGCCGCCGTGGCGAGCGCGGGGTCCCGCACGTCGATCGCGTGCAGGTCGGCGTCCGGATTGCGGTTGCCTCCGGACGACATGTCGTCCACGACGGCGACCTCGTGCCCGTCGGCCAACAGGCGGTCCACGAGGTTCGAGCCGATGAAACCCGCCCCGCCGGTGACCATTACGCGCATGCCCGCCCCTTCGTCAGGTGTACGGGGTGATCCTAATCGCCGAGCTCGGACCGCACCTGCGCGATGCGCGCGAGGATCTTGGTGCGCAGGTCGTCCGGGACGGGATCGCAACCGCAGTGCTTGGCGACGAGTTGCTTGACGACCTTCTCCAGGCCGTACTCCTCCAGACAGGGGCCGCACTCGTCCAGATGCTGACGGATGTCGGCGCGCCTGACGTCGTCGAGCTCACCGTCGAGGTAGCTGTAGACCCGGTCCAGAACCTCGCCACAGTCGGTGTCGTGGTGGTCGCCGCAGCTCATCGCCCCTCCTCGTCCCGCACCAGGCCGCGAGCGCGCGCGTAGTCCTCGAGCTGCGTTCGCAGTTGTCTCCGGCCGCGATGCAGTCGCGACATCACGGTCCCGATAGGGGTCCCCATGATGTCGGCGATCTCCTTGTACGGGAAGCCCTCGACGTCGGCAAGGTACACCGCGATGCGGAAATCTTCGGGGAGCGCGGCCAGCGCGTCCTTGACATCGCTGTCGGGCAGGTGCTCAAGGGCCTCGACCTCGGCCGACTTCAGCCCGGTGGAGGTGTGCGACTCCGCGCGGGCGAGCTGCCAGTCCTCGATCTCCTCGGTGCCGGCCTGCTTGGGCTCCCGCTGCTTCTTGCGATAGCTGTTGATGAAGGTGTTGGTGAGGATGCGGTAGAGCCAGGCCTTGAGGTTCGTCCCTTCCTGGAACTGGTGGAACGACGCGAAGGCCTTCGCGAAGGTCTCCTGCAGGAGATCTTCGGCGTCTGCGGGGTTACGGGTCATCCGGAGCGCGGCGGAGTACAGCTGGTCGAGATACGGCATGACGTCGCGCTCGAACCGCTCGCTGCGCTGCTCCAGAGTCTCCTCCACTGTCTTGGAGACCGGACCCACCCCCTCTAGGACGCCGTACGTAGCCGAGAATACCGGCAGGGTAGCGGCGTCTTTCTCCTGGGCGTCGGGCATGAGCAACGCGTTCATGCCCAACTGCAACAGGGCGGGCGTAGAGTCTGTTCCCGGTACGTTTTCGCGGTACGAACACCCATGTTTGGGGAAGGACCTACGTACCGGCTGGTAGCCCGGAAACCGAGTTTCCGCTATCTCATGTCGACTTCTGAGATAGCCATAGTCCAGGAGCCGCTCGTGCTGCCCATTCCGGCCAACGAACTCAATGGCTCGGGAGCCCTCGGGCCGTACTGGACCTTCTACCACGCGGTCGTCGCCGAACAGCTCCGCCAATGGCTGCCCGAGCGTCCCTCCCTGCTGCTCGACCTGTCCGGCGGCCGCGGCCGCTGGACGGCTCAGGCGGCACGGGCGGGACACCGGGTCATCCAGGTCATGGACTTCCGGCGACTCTCCGAACCGTGGCTGCGCGACGCGTCCGACCGCGTGCAGAAGGTCCGTGCCGACGATCTCGACTTCCTGCCCGACGCGTGCGTGGACGCGGTGATCGCGGAGGAACGCGCGCTCTCGGTCGAGATCATGGCCGAGTCCGTGATCGAGGACGTCGCCCGCGTGCTGAAGCCCGGCGGGAGGACGCTGGTGTGCGTCGACTCGCTGGTCCTCGGCATGGCGATACTCGCCGAGCAGAACTACTGGGCGCATCTGTGCCAGACGGGCGAGGTCATGCTCGTTCCCTGGCCGGACGGCAGCATCACCCGCTGCTTCACCAGCGTCCAGCTGCGCGAGCTGATGACGGCCGCCGGGCTCGAAGTGGAGTGGGTGCGCCCCCGCACGGTGCTGTCGCCGTCCACGGTCGACCACGTGCTGGGCACGGGCGGCCACTCGCTGGCCCGCCTGGTCCGAACGGAGCTGGCGACCCGGCCGGACGAGGAGGACACCGTCGGCATCCACCTCGTGGCGAGCGCGCGCAAGAAGGGCTGAGCCTGCGGTTCCCCGCCGTCCGGGCTTCCTGCTCCCACGCCACGGCTCAGCGGCGGCGTTCGCGCTTCGACTGGCACTGGACGCAGCGTGCCGCCTCCGGACGGGCCTCCAACCGGCCGTCCGGGACGAGCCCGCCGCAGTCCACGCATGTGCCGTAGGCGCCGTCGTCCAGCCGCCGCAGCGCGGCCAGTACGGCGACGCGGTGCCGGGACTCGACGTCGATCACCGCCTGGACGCGGTCGGCGTCGGGTGGGTCCGCCTCCTTGAGCACACCGATGGAGCGGTCGAGCTCGTCGAGCAGGGATTCCAGGCGCATGCGCGCGGTCGCGGGGTCCACGGATCCGCACCTCCGGGAGCATGGGGCGATTCGCAGGGAAAGGAGCCCCCGGCCTCCCTTTCCTCACCGGATGCCCGCTTGGCGCGCCCTTTACACTCCGCGTTCAGAAGAGCACGGCGGGCTCGCCGTCACCCGGAAGCGGCTCGATGAGATCAGGACCGTTGTGCCGGACGTTGTTGACCGCGGTCGAGACGGGATATGCCTCCAGCCGACCGGCGAGGGCCGGGACCAGCAGGCGGCCCGCGTCGCTGACACGGGGGTCGAGCCACTCGGCCCACCGGTCCCGCTCGACCATCATCGGCATGCGGTCGTGGATGTGGCCCACCCCGTCCTCCGCGCTGGTGGTGATCACCGTGCAGGTGCACAGCCACTTGAGCGGATCGTCGTCGGCCCGGGACGGGTCCTTCCAGAACTCGTACAGCCCGGCCATGGCCATGACGCCGCCGTCCTCGGGATGGATGTAGTACGGCTGCTTCGCGGGCTTGGCCCCTTCGGGTGCCGCCATCCACTCGTAGAAGCCGTCGGCGGGGAGCAGGCAGCGGCGCGAGGCGAACGCCTTACGGAAGGCGGGCTTCTCGGCCACGGTCTCCACCCTGGCGTTGATCATCCGGGAGCCGATCGACGGGTCCTTCGCCCAGCTCGGCACGAAGCCCCACCGGATCACGCGGAGCTGGCGCACCGGCCGTTCCGCGCCCTCGGTCCTGGGCACGCGGCTCATGACCGCGTAGACCTTCTTGGTGGGCGCGACGTTGTAGTCGGGGCCGAGCTCCTCCTCTGTGTCGAGCTCGATCTCGAACTCCTCCATGAGCTCGTGCCGCTTGCGCGCCGACGCGTACCTTCCGCACATACCCCCCACCTTGCCATCACCCGGGCCGCCGCGCGGACCCCGACAGCGGCCGGACCTGCCGGTAGGCTTTCGTGCATGCCGACCCAGCCCCTGTGGCCCGCTCCCGTAGCGACCGGGCCGATCGACGCGACCGTCCGCCTGCCCGGGTCGAAGTCCGTGACGAACCGGGTGCTGCTCCTCGCCGCGCTGGCGCAGGCCCCCGGTTCCGTACGGCTCGCGCTGCGCAGCAGGGACGCGGACCTCATGGTGGCGGCGCTGCGCTCCCTCGGCGCGGAGATGACCGCCTCGAACGAGAGCGTGTCGAGCGTCGACTGGGCGATCACGCCGGGGCCCATCAGGGGCGGCGCGTCCATCGACGTCGGTCTCGCCGGGACCGTGATGCGGTTCGTGCCGCCGGTCGCGGCCCTCGCGGACGGCGAGGTCTTCTTCGACGGCGATCCGCACGCGCGCAAGCGGCCGATGGGGCCGATCCTGGGCGCGCTGCGCGCCCTCGGCGCCACCGTGACCGCCGACGCGCTCCCGTTCACCGTACGCGGGCCGATCACGGGCGGCGAGGTCGTGCTGGACGCCTCGATCTCCTCGCAGATGGTGTCCGGGCTGCTGCTGGCCGCGCCGCGGTTCGAGAAGGGCGTCACCGTACGGCACAGCGGGCCGCCGGTCCCCTCCATGCCGCACATCGCGATGACGGTGCACCTGCTCCGCCAGGCCGGTGTCGAGGTCGACGACTCCGAGCCGGACGTGTGGCGGGTCGAGCCCGGCCCCATCGCCGCGAGGGACGTAATCGTCGAACCCGACCTGTCGAACGCCGCGCCCTTCCTCGCCGCGGCGCTGATCACCGGTGGCGCGGTCACCGTGCCGGACTGGCCCGATGAGACCACGCAGGGCGGCGACCAGCTCCGCCACCTGCTCACCGACATGGGCGCGACCGTGACGCGCACGCCGTACGGGCTGCGGGTGACCGGAACCGGCCAGGTGCGGGGCATCGAGGCCGACCTGCACGAGGTCAGCGAGCTGACCCCCACGATCGCCGCGCTGGCGGCCCTGGCGGACGGCCCGTCGCGGATCAGCGGCGTGGCGCACATCCGCGGGCACGAGACCGACCGGATCGCCGCGCTGGCCACCGAGATCAACAAGCTCGGCGGCGACGCCCGTGAGACGGACGACGGCCTGGAGATCCGGCCGCGTCCGTTGTCGGGCGGGGTCTTCCACAGCTACGAGGACCACCGGATGGCCACGGCGGGAGCGGTGATCGGCCTGGCGGTTCCCGGCGTCGAGGTGGAGAACATCGCGACCACGGCCAAGACCCTCCCCGACTTCGCCGGCATGTGGGCGGACATGCTGGCGGGCGCCGAGGGCAGGACCACGACGACCCGGACGCCGTGACGGGCGTCGACCGTTCCCGCGCCGGGCGCGCGGGCGCAGGAGAAGGACGGACAGGCTGAGAAAGCGGAACTACGACGAGGACGACGTCAGGATCCGGCCGGGCAAGGGCTCCCGGCCCCGGACCCGGGTTCGTCCTGCCCACGAGAAGGCCGTCGAAGGCTTCGTCGTGGCCGTCGACCGCGGCCGCTACACCTGCCTGGTGGGATCGGTCCCCGTCGTCGCGATGAAGGCGCGAGAGCTGGGGCGCAAGGGCATCGTGGTCGGCGACCGCGTCGCCCTCGTCGGCGACGTGAGCGGCCGGCCGGACACGCTCGCCCGGGTCGTCCGGGTGGAGGAACGGCGCTCGATGCTCCGCCGCAGCGCCGACGACACCGATGACGTCGAGCGTCCGGTCGTGGCCAACGCCGACCAGCTCGTCATCGTCACCGCGCTGGCCGACCCTCCCCCGAGGCCCCGGATGATCGACCGGCTTCTGGTCGCGGCCTTCGACGCCGACATCGACCCCCTGCTCTGCCTGACCAAGGCGGATCTCGCGTCCGCCGACGAGCTGGTCGCGCTCTACGAGCCTCTCGGCGTGCCGTACATCGTGGTGAGCAAGGGGGGGCCGCTGGGCGAGCTGCGCGGCCATCTGGATGACCGGATCAGCGTGCTCGTCGGTCACTCGGGGGTCGGCAAGTCGACGCTCGTGAACGCGCTCGTCCCCACGGCCGACCGCGCGGTCTCCCACGTCAACGTGGTCACCGGCCGCGGTCGGCACACCTCGACCTCGGCGGTGGCGCTGGAGCTGCCCGAAGGCGGCTGGATCATCGACACCCCCGGCGTGCGCAGCTTCGGCCTGGCGCACGTGCACGTGGAGACCGTGCTCGCGTCCTTCCCCGATCTGAACGAGGCGACGGTCGAGTGCCCGAAGGGCTGCACGCACCTCGGGGACGGGTGCGCCCTCGACCGGTTCGTGGCCGAGGGACAGGCCGATCCCGCCCGTCTGGAGTCCCTGCGCCGGCTTCTGATCAGCCGCGAAGGCGGCGAGGACACACCCTGACCGTCCGGCGTCCGGGCTCGTGAGCGGCCCGGCCCGGCCGCCGCGTTCCGCGCCCGGCGCCGCCGGCCTTCGGCCCGGGGCCCGTCTGCTTCCTGGGAGCGGTCATGGACGGTGGAACGCGAGCCGTACTTCTCGGGCGGGTCCCGCTACGGGCTGCTGGTGGGGAACCGTGGGGAACCGCACCGGCTGGTCGGATCCTATTTCATGAAATTTGACGAATTCGGGTGATCCCGTTGAGCGCATGTCCTACCTTCATCCCATGCGCATCAAGCCGATCATCCTGAGTTCGGTAACCGCGGCCGCACTGCTCGCCGCCGGAGGCACCGCTCTGGCCGGCACCTCGGCCGGCGGCGACACGCCGACCAAGGTGTGCGGACCCGACTTCGTGGTGCAGCGGTCGGTCACGTTCAAGGGCGCGGCCACGTACCTGCTCTACAACGCCGACACCAAGAGCGCCTGCGCGGTCACGATCAAGACGACCAACCTGCGCAAGCGCACCAAGATCTGGGTTGCCCTGGACGTGAAGAACGCGGGCGTGGTCAAGAACGAGGAACTCACCGTCGATCACACCGTTCCGGTCTACCACTACGCGCCCGTGGGCACGCGGGTGAAGTTCTCCGGCGGCATCGACGGCGGCGCCACGTCTGGCACGGACTACGCCCCGATCAAGTAGAGCGCGGAGTCTCCGCGGGGCCCGGGACCGCCGTCGATGGCACCGGGCCACCGGGCTAGCGGTTGGGGCGCAGCGTCCAGGAGACCGTCATCTCCGAGACGACGACGTCGTCGGCGTTCCTGATGTCGACGGCGACCACGAACTCGGGACGCTTCCCCTCGTCGAGTTGGGCCAGGACCTCGGCGCGATCGGCCTCCAGCGTCGCGGTGGCGGTCACCTCTCCCTTGGCCAGCTTGAGATAGCGGATCTCGGCCGCGGTGGCGAGAGGGACGGCCCGGGCGAGTTG
Source organism: Microtetraspora sp. AC03309 (assembly GCF_020826795.1). NCBI lineage: Bacteria > Bacillati > Actinomycetota > Actinomycetes > Streptosporangiales > Streptosporangiaceae > Microtetraspora > Microtetraspora sp. AC03309. Next base: position 59,399 of record NZ_JADDIL010000056.1, read on the forward strand.
GTCGCCGAAGGCCGACAACATGGCCGCTCCGGAGGCCGACTCCGCCAGGGAGAACAGGGCGCCCGCGTGCGGTCCGCCGACGTGATTGTGCAGGTCGCCCCGGTCGGGAAGGCGGGCGGCCGCACTTCCCGATCCGACCGAGTCGAAGGAGATCCCGAGCAACCGGGCGAAGGGCACGCTGTCCAGCATGAAGGCACCGATGTCCATGGCGGAATGTTACTCTCCAGTACGATCTGGGGCGATCCCTCATCTGATGTGATCGACCCCTGACGCGATAGCGTTGACCCCTGTGACCGGCTACAGCGACGATCTGCGTCTCGCACATGTGATGGCGGACGCCGCGGACGACATCACGATGCGCCGCTTCAAGGCGGTCGACCTCAAGGTCGACACCAAGCCCGACCTCACACCGGTCAGCGACGCCGACCGCGCGGTCGAGGAGGCCATCCGCGGCACGCTGCGCCGCGCCCGCCCCCGTGACGCCGTCGTGGGCGAGGAGTTCGGCAAGACCGGCTACGGCATGCGCTCGTGGGTGATCGACCCCATCGACGGCACCAAGAACTACGTGCGCGGCGTCCCGGTCTGGGCCACCCTCATCGCGCTCATGGAGGAGGGCAGGGTCGTCGTCGGAGTCGTCTCCGCTCCGGCGCTCAGCCGTCGCTGGTGGGCCGCCAAGGGCGGTGGGGCGTGGACCGGCCGCAGCCTGACCAAGGCCACCCGCTGCCAGGTCTCCGGCGTGGGCCGCCTCGCCGACGCCTCCCTGTCCTACTCCAGCCTGAGCGGCTGGGAGGAGGAGGGCCGGCTCGACAACATGCTCGACCTCATGCGCGGGGTCTGGCGCACCCGGGCCTACGGCGACTTCTGGTCGCACATGATGGTCGCCGAGGGCGCGGTCGACATCTCCGCCGAGCCCGAGTTGTCGCCCTGGGACATGGCCGCGCTCACCGTGATCGTGGAGGAGGCCGGCGGCACCTGCACCGCCGTGGACGGCACCGCCCCCCTCGACAGCGGCAGCATGGTCTGCAGCAACGGCCTGCTGCACGGCGAGGTGCTCAAGCTCCTGACCAGGGACTGAGGCCCTTCAGAACCTCACAGTCGCGGGCCTGACAGATCCGGGCGCGGCACAGATTCAGTGCCTCACAGCGCGAGGGTCTGCGACACGGCCGACATGAGACTGCCGTGGTACGCCTCGCCGTACAGGCAGACGTGCACGAGGAGCGGATGCAGCTGGTGCATGGGCACCCGCTCGCGCCAGCCGTCGGCCAGTGGTGCCGCCTCCCGGTAGGCCGCGAGGATCGTGTTCAGGTGCGGGGCTCCGAAGAGAGCCAGCATGGCGAGATCGGTCTCCCGGTGCCCGCCGTGCGCGGCCGGATCGATGAGGACGGCCCGCTCCACGGTCCAGAGCAGGTTGCCGCTCCAGAGATCCCCGTGGATCCGGCTCGGTGACTCGGCCGCTCCTGAGACCTCCGGGATGAGCGCGCACGCCTCCTCGATCAGCTTCACGTCCTCCGCGGCCAGCCACCCGCCGTCCCGTGCCGACCGTACGAACGGGAGGACGCGGCGCTCGACGTAGAAGGACGGCCAGTCCGGCGCGGGCGCGTTGTCCATGGGCAGCTCGGCGATGTGTCCGGGCCACGGGGCGCCGAACTCCGCCGCGCCCGCTCCATGCAGCGCCGACAGCTCGCGTCCGAACCGCTCGGCCGCACCGGCGGTCGCGTTCGCGGGCTCGATCCACTCCAGGACCAGCTCGCCGCCGTCCGCCCTGATCACCTCGGGTACGGCGATGGCGCCGGGCTCGGCCAGCCAGCGCAACCCGGCCGCCTCCGAGGTGAAGTCCGCCCCACGCTTGACGAAGACCCTGCGGCCGTCGAGCTCTCCCTCGTACAGGGTCCAGGCGTGGCTGGACCCGAGGTCCCTAGTGATCCGCAAGGTGCCTGGCCAGCCCTTCGGACGCGGCCTCGACCATCCGGAGGACGTCGCGGAAACCCGCGTGACCGCCGTAGTAGGGATCAGGCACCTCGGCTCCCGGCGGAGACGAGGGGTCGAAGGAGCGGAACAGGCGCACGTCGGCCTCCGGCGGGGCGAGCCGCCGTACGGCGCGCAGATTCTCGGCGTCCATCACCAGGACGAGGTCGCGCTCGGCGAACCAGGAGCGGTCGAACTGCCGCGCGCGGTGGGCCGAACCGTCGTATCCGCCGGCGGCGAGCGTGGCCAGCGCCCGCTCGTCCATGGGCGCCCCGACATGCCAGCCTCCGGTGCCCGCGCTGTCGACCTCGACGTCGATGCCCTGTTCCTCCAGCGTGCGGCGGAGCACGATCTCCGCCATCGGAGAGCGGCAGATGTTGCCCATGCAGACCAGGCAGATGCGCTTCATGGGTTCATATTCCCAGCTCAGGGCGACGCGGCGAAACCGCCACAAGAGCGACTGTGCCCGTTCACTGTCCGTTCACCTTTAACAGGGCATTAAGTCACCTTGACTCTTTACCGTCCTACCCGTTGAAAGACCAAAGTGGGAGGACACAACCGTGAAGTATGCAGGCCGGCTCGCCGCGGCCGCCATCGCCGGCGTGCTTTCGCTCGCTGCGTGCGGCACCGATGACAACACCGCCGCCGACAGCGGCGCCACCGCCGGCAGCTCCTCCGCCGCAGCCGGCGGGTTGTCCGGAACCATCAACGCGGCCGGCTCCTCGGCGCAGGCGAACGCGATCGAGGAGTGGAAGAAGGCGTTCCAGTCCGCGAACTCCGGGGTGAGCATCAACTACCAGCCCAGCGGTTCCGGCGCGGGCGTCCAGGCGTTCATCCAGGGCACCGTGGCCTTCGCGGGCTCCGACTCGGCGTTGAAGGACGACAAGGGCGAGCCCGCGCAGGCCGACGCCCGTTGCAAGACCGGCAAGGCGATCAACCTTCCGATGGTCACCGGCCCGGTCGCCGTCGTCTACAACCTTCCGGGTGTCGACGGACTGCAGCTTTCGCCGAAGACGATCGGCGGCATCTTCAACAGCACGATCACCAAGTGGGACGACGCGGCCATCAAGGCCGACAACCCTGACGCCAAGCTGCCCTCCACCCCGATCCAGGCGTTCCACCGCTCGGACGAGTCGGGCACCAGCGACAACTTCACCAAGTTCCTCAAGGCGACCGCCGACTGGCCGTACGAGCCCGCCAAGGCCTGGCCGGCCGAGGCCAAGGGGCAGGGCTCCAAGGGCAGCGACGGCATCGCCTCCTCGGTGAAGACGACCGAGGGCGCGATCAGCTACGTCGAGCTGTCGTACGCGGAGAACTCTCAGCTGCAGAAGGCCAAGGTCGCCAACGGCTCCGGCGAGTTCGTCGAGCTCACCCCGGAGAGCGCGGGCAAGACCGTCGAGGCCGCCGAGATCGCCGGCACCGGCAACGACCTGAAGCTGTCGATCGACTACGCCACCAAGGCGGCGGGCGCCTACCCGATCGTCCTCGTGACGTACGAGATCACCTGCGAGAAGGGTCTGTCCGCCGAGGACGCCAAGCTCGTCAAGTCCTTCCTCACCTACACCGCCAGCGACGAGGGCCAGCAGGCGCTCAGCGGCCTCGGATACGCACCGCTCCCGGCCACCCTGCTGGGCAAGGTCCGCACCGCCGTCGAGGCGATCTCCTAACCCATATGGTCACGTCACCACGTACACGCGAAGGCGGACCGGCCGTGCGCCGGTCCGCCTTCCGGCGCAGCCGCGGCGACGGCCCGTTCCGGTTCGCCTCGACCGGAGCGGGCGTCGTCCTTCTGGGGATCATGGCGGCGATCGGGGTCTTCCTCATCGTCAAGGCGATCCCCGCCCTCCAGGCCAACACCTCGCACTTCCTGACCGAGAAGGTCTGGAACCCCAACGCGGTGCAGCCGGCCTTCGGCATCGGCGCCCTCGCGTTCGGGACCGTGCTCAGCTCGTTCCTGGCGCTGATCATCGCCACCCCGGTCGCGATCGGCGTGGCGCTGTTCATCTCCCACTACGCGCCGAGGCGACTGGCCGCCCTCCTCGGTTACGTCATCGACCTGTTGGCCGCGGTTCCCAGCGTCGTCTACGGCCTCTGGGGCGTCGTCTTCCTGGTGCCCTTCATGCGCGGACCGTCGGAGTTCCTCAACACGTACTTCGCCTGGATCCCGCTGTTCGGCGGCGACCAGGTGGTCGGCAAGTCCATGCTGACCGCCGCGATCGTACTGGCGATCATGATCCTGCCGATCATCGCCGCGATCTCGCGCGAGGTGTTCCTCCAGGCGCCGAAGACACAGGAGGAGGCCGCGCTCGCCCTCGGGGCCACCCGCTGGGAGATGATCAGGATGGCCGTGCTGCCGTTCGGCCGCCCCGGCGTGATCAGCGCCGCGATGCTCGGCCTCGGCCGGGCCATGGGCGAGACGATCGCCGTCGCGCTCATCCTCCCCGCGACCTTCGGGATCTCGTTCGAGATCCTCGGCCCGAACGGCAACAGCATCGCCGCCAACATCGCCAACGGCTTCGGCGAGGCGACCGCCACCGGCCGTGGAGCGCTGATCGCGTCCGGCCTCGTCCTCTTCCTGATCACGCTGGTGGTGAACATGGGCGCCCGTCTGATCATCGCCCGCCGGAAGGAGTTCTCGAGGACATGACCACTGTCCCAACGGGCATCCAGCCCATCTCGACCGGCCGCCGGGTGAAGGACCGCATCGTTCACGTGCTGGTCTACCTGGCATTCGCCATCGCGGTCGTCCCCCTGATATCGGTGCTGTGGCTCGTCATCAAGAACGGCACGCAGCGCTTCGACCTGGAATTCCTCACCCACTCGATGCGCAACATCGGGGCCAGGGACGCCGGAGGCGGCGCGTACCACGCGATCATCGGCACCCTGGAACAGGTGCTTCTCGCCTCGCTCATCGCGGTGCCGATCGGCCTGCTCACCGCCGTCTATTTGGTGGAGTACGGCAGCGGCGGCCGGCTTGCCCGGTCGATCAGCTTCTTCGTGGACGTCATGACCGGCGTCCCATCAGTCGTTTCCGGCCTCTTCGTGCTGGCGTTCTGGATCCTCGCCCTCGGCATGCCGTTCTCCGGGTTCGCGGGCGCCATGGCGTTGTCGATCCTGATGATGCCGGTGGTGGTCAGATCGGCAGAGGAGATGCTGCGCCTCGTGCCGAACGACCTCCGCGAGGCGGCGTACGCGCTCGGGGTCCCGAAATGGCGCACCATCGTCAAGGTCGTGCTGCCCACCGCGTTCACCGGCATCGTGACCGGCGTGATGCTCGCCGTCGCCCGCGTCGCCGGCGAGACGGCCCCGCTGCTGCTCACCGTCTTCTTCACCGACTCCATCAACAACGACCCGTTCAACGGGCCGCAGATGGGTCTTCCCCTGTACGTCTTCGACCAGGCGGGACGGCCGACCGACACCGCGATCGACCGCGCGTGGACCGGAGCGCTCACCCTGATCCTGATCGTCATGCTGCTCAACCTGGTGGCGCGCCTCATCGCGTGGTGGCGCTCGCCCGCGAAGAGAGGGTCTTAGGACATGGCCAAGCAGATCGAGGTCGCCGGACTCGACGCCTACTACGGAGCGCACAAGGCCATCGAGGACATCACGATGACCATCGAGCCGCGCGCGGTGACGGCGTTCATCGGGCCTTCAGGGTGCGGCAAGTCCACGTTCCTTCGGACGCTCAACCGCATGCACGAGGTCATCCCCGGCGCCCGCGTCGAAGGAAAGGTCCGCCTGGAGGACCAGGACCTCTACGGTCCCGACGTCGACCCGGTGTCCGTACGCCGGACCATCGGCATGGTGTTCCAGCGGCCCAACCCGTTCCCGACGATGTCGATCTACGACAACGTCGCCGCCGGCCTCCGGCTCAACGGGCGGTTCTCCAAGTCCGAGCTCGACGGCATCGTCGAGAACTCCCTCAAAGGAGCCAACCTCTGGAAGGAGGTCAAGGACCGCCTCCACAAGCCCGGATCCGGCCTCTCCGGCGGCCAGCAGCAGCGCCTCTGCATCGCCCGTGCCATCGCCGTACGCCCTCAGGTCCTGCTGATGGACGAGCCGTGCTCGGCCCTCGACCCGATCTCCACGCTCGCGATCGAAGACCTCATCTCGTCGCTGAAGCGCGACTACACGATCGTGATCGTGACGCACAACATGCAGCAGGCCGCCCGCGTCAGCGACAAGACCGCGTTCTTCAACCTGGCGGGACAGGGCCAGCCCGGGAAGCTCGTCGAGATGGACGAGACCTCCAGGATCTTCACCAATCCCGGCCAGAAGGCGACCGAGGACTACATCACCGGCCGTTTCGGCTGATCCAGGATCTGGACGGAACGAAACCAGCACACACGGAACTTAAGCAGAGCGGAAGGGGAGGCATCGGGGTGACGCTACCCGCGGTGGAGGGGGACACTCGGTCTGCGCCCATACTCCTGGTGGCCGATCCGGACAGCGACCTAATCCGGCAACTCGCGGCCGCGCTCGAACCCGAAGGCGTCGAGGTGACCGGCGTGGCCGACGGCGCACAGGCACTGCTCCAGGCGGGCGCCCTCCAGCCCGACGCCGTCCTGATCAGTGCCTCCCTCCCCATCATCGGCCCGCTCGACTTCGTCCGTGCCGTACGCCTCGATCGAGCCGTACCGGTCCTGCTCGGCATCGACTTCGGCAGCGATGCCGAGCAGGCCGTACACGCTCTCGCGGCAGGTGCGACGGCCTGCGTGGCCCGCCCGTACCGCGTTCTCGAGCTGCTCCCCCTCGTCCAGGCCGCCTTCCGCCGCCAGGAGATCGACCGGGCCGTCCTGGTGATCGGAAATGTGGAACTCGATGTCACGGCCTACCAGGTCAAGGTCGGCGGGAAGATCGTTCATCTTCCTCTGCGGGAGTTCGAGCTCCTGCACTACCTGATGCGCAACGCCGACCGTACGGTGACACGCGACCAGATCATGCGCAACGTCTGGCACTCGGCCGACACCATGTCCACGAACACCATCGCCGTCCACGTGAAACGGCTACGGGCTCGGCTCGGCGACGTTGACGACAGGATGATCCAGACCGTCCGCGGCGTCGGCTATCGCCTCGTCTCCAGCTGAACTTCCTCTCGGACTCCAGGCTGGTGGGGCTCGCGGGCCCTGCGGTGAGGCATAACGATGGCCGGCCGTCCACGCTCGGGGCTGAGCGCCGCTACTCGGTGGACCGCCGGATCATGCGGCGCAGTCGGCCGGGGCGACGAGGCGGGCGAATGTCCACACTGCCACCGGCGATCTCGCCGGCCACAATGACCCGATGGACGATCGGCACGTCCGGCGGTGCGTCCTTGGCGGACCGGTCGCGCACGGATCCGCCGAGCATACTCACCTCATTGGCGTCCACGGCATAGCCCGGCGGGACGATGATGCGCAGCGATCCTCCACGCATGCGCACGTTCACCTCGGTCGTCGTACCCGCGACCGTCGCGCGGGTGAAGTCGAGGAGCACCGAGCCTCCACGCATGTCCAGATCCAGCCTCTTCGGGACGATCCAGGCACCCTCATATCTGACACTGCCGCCGACCCGCTTGACGTGCACGACATCTTTGGGCTGTACCGGCGGAGCGGCGAGCGCGTGGTTCAGGGTGGCGAGCGTGCCCGAGCCGTACCCTGGCAGATCACCCAGCAGCGGCGCCAGGTCAGCGTAAGTTCGGGCGGCGAAGGCCGCCTCCAGCCGCTCTTCGAGCTCTTCCATGGTCAGCCGACCGTCCCCGGCGGCCACCCGCAACGCATCGGCGACACGGTCGCGATCCTCATGTGAGACCCGCATCTCCTTTGGGTCTCTCGGCTCCATCGGCGTCGGCAGGCTCATGATCGGCACGATATTGCATCCACGGGGTATCGGTCACTCTCAAGTCCCCGGCCAATCGTTCGCTCCAACCCTTGCCGCTCCACCCGACTTGCGAGGGCGCGCACGGGCGAGCGCCATAGGCGTGCGCAGAGCTAAAGCCCGTAGGCGCTGCTGCCAGACCTGGGCCCGTAGGCGCTGCGTAGGGCTGAGGTCCGTAGGCGCTGCGGCGGGGGCTGCTCCGGCCGGCCGTGATAGTTGCACCCCAGTGATGCCGCTCCCGCGGCCATCGCGGGCGCGGTGGTACATGGCACGGTCATGCGCCGGCCTCCGCAACCCCCGCCTCCGCGCCAACCTCTCCCGCCGCACCCCGGCAACACCAACCACGACCGATCCGGGCCCCCCTCGCGTCCCTCCACAACAGCAACACGACCAACAGCAGAGGCACCCCGTCCACGCCATCGCCGCCTACGCCACCGCCCTGCCAGGCGTCACCACCGGCGGTTTCGCTACCTCCGGCCCCTTATGAACCGCACGGCTCCCCGCACCACCGGCAGCAACTGTGAGCCTCCCAGAGAAAACGAAGAACAAGCCCCCGAAGACGCCAGAACAACAGAGACCGCAGGCACAACCCCCCAAAACAAAAAGGGGCCCCACCAGGCCCCTCACCCCGACGCCCCAGCCGCCCGGCAAGACACACCGCCAACCAAACCCGGCGAACGCCGCCCCGACAACCGGAACATAATCGGAAAGCGCTTACCCAGCAAGGCATAAAAAAAGAGAGAGGGCCACCCAAACAAGGGTGACCCTCTCCCACAAAAATTGTCCGGCGGCGTCCTACTCTCCCACACCGTCCCCAGTGCAGTAC